>JBCCPD010000263.1:0-5526 GCA_039025075.1 Pseudomonadota bacterium
CCCCGGACCGCGCGCGGGCGAGCCTGCGCGCGGTCCCCCCTCCAAACGGCGTGAAGGCCGGCATCGCCGCCGAACCGACGACGCCCAGGGCCGGACGCCGATCCGAAAGCGAAAGAGAGACACGATCATGCACCTTCATCTGATCCGCGCGACCCGCGCCGCCAGCGCAGCGCTGCTGCTGGCGGCGTCCGCCACCGCCTCGCTGGCCCAAAGCGGCGGCGAGGGGCTGTCGATCTACGCGACGACCGGCTACCTGGCCGACGCCATCGCCAACGTGGCGCCCGAGGCCGACATCACCACCATGGTCGGCCCCGGCGGCGATCCGCACACCTATCAGCCGTCCACCCAGGACATTCAGATCATCCAGGACGCCGACGCCGTGTTCTGGACCGGGCTGCATCTGGAAGCGCGCATGGACGATCTGCTGGAGAGCCTGGGCGACAAGCAGGTCGCGGTGGGCGAGCTGCTGCCCGAGGCGCTGCTGCTGGACTGGCCCGAGACCGACGACGACGGCAACGCGCTGCACGATCCGCATGTGTGGAACAGCCCGGAGGCCTGGTCGCTGATCGTCGGCTACGTCGCCGACAAGCTGAGCGAGATCGATCCGGCTTCGGCCGCCGATTACAAGGCGAACGCCGCGGCCTACGTGGCCGAGATCGAGACGGCGGCCGCCGAGGCCGAAGCGCTGCTCGCCGGCATTCCGCCGGAGGCGCGGATCCTGATCACCGGGCATGACGCGTTCAACTATTTCGGCGCGACCTACGACATCGAGGTCTACGCGACGGACTTCGTGTCCTCCGAAGCGCAGATGAGCCCGCGGGAGATGAGCGAGCTGGCCGATCTGATCGTGCAGAGCAAGGTTCCGGTGATCTTCCAGGACAACCTGGCCAATCCTCAGGCGATCACCAGCCTCAAGGAGGCGGTCGCCGCCCAGGATTGGGCCGTGGAGATCTCCGACAAGGAGCTGTTCGCGGATTCGCTGGGCGCCGAGGAGGGCGTCGACACCTATCTGGGCGTGTTCCGGCACAACGCCCGCACCGTCGCAGAGGCGCTGGGCTCCGGCTCGTGAGCGAGGCGCCCGTCGCCTGCCGCGCGCGGAACCTCTCGGTCGCCTACAACGCCGATCCAGTGCTCAAGCGGGTCGAGTTCAGCGTTCCGGTCGGGGCGGTGATGGGCATCGTCGGTCCCAACGGATCGGGAAAGTCGACGCTGATCAAGGCCATGCTGGGCCTGGTGACGCCGTTGACGGGGACGTCCGAGTTCTTCGGGCGTCCTTTGGACGAGGTGCGGCTGCGGGTGGGCTACATGCCCCAGTCGGCCAGCGTGGACTGGGACTTTCCCGCCTCGGTGATCGACGTGGTCACCATGGGCGCCTATGGCGAGCTGGGCTGGATCCGGCGGCCGGGCAAGGCCGAGCGCGCCCGGGGCATGGCGGCGCTGGAGCGCACCGGCATCGCCGATCTGGCGCGCCGGCAGATCGGCGAGCTGTCGGGCGGGCAGCGCCAGCGGGCCTTCCTCGCCCGCGCCCTGGTGCAGGCGCCGGATCTTTACTTCATGGACGAGCCGTTCCAGGGCATCGACGCGAAGAGTCAGCACGCGATGGTGGAGGTGCTGCGCGAGCTGAGCGCGCGCGGCAAGACGATCGTGATCGTGCACCATCACCTGGCCACGGTGCGCGAGCATTGCGATCACGTGACGCTGCTGAAGGGCGAGGTGGTCGCCTCGGGCCCGGCGGAGGAGGCGTTCACCAAGCGCAACATCCGCGCCGCCTTCGACGCCGGCGACGAAGCCTTTCTGGACGCCGCGGTCTAGACCGGCGATGGACCTGATCGACTTCTTCGCCGACCACACCTTCCGCATGGTGTTCTTCGGCGCGACGGTGATCGGCTTCGTGGCCGGGGCCTTGGGCTCGTTCGCCTATCTGCGCAAGCAGTCGCTGATCAGCGACGTGATCTCCCATTCCGCTCTGCCCGGCGGGCTGGCGGCGTTCCTGATCGCCGTCGTGATCTTCGAGGCCGACGGGCGGAACATGGCGTTCCTGATCGCCGGCGCCGTGGTCACCGGCACGCTGGCGGCGCTGTTCGCCAACGCCATCGCCGCCTACACCAAGATCGCGATCGACACGGCGATGGCGATTTCGCTGACGGTGTTCTTCGGCCTGGGCATGCTGCTGCTGCGCGTGATCGGCAACGGGCCGTTCCGCGGCAAGGGCGGCATCGACGACTATCTGTTCGGCAACGCCTCGGTGATCACGCGGGCGGATCTGGTCACGAGCCTGGCGGTGGGGGCGCTGGCGCTGGGGCTGATGCTGACGTTTTGGAAGGAGTTCACGGTCAGGACCTTCGATCCGACGCTCGCCTCCATGCTCGGGTTCCGCGCCGCGGCGGTGGACGCGATCATGTTCGTCACCATCGTCATCGCCATCGTGATCGGCGTGAAGGCCGTCGGCGTGGTGCTGATGATCGCCTTCGTCGTCACGCCGCCGGCCGCCGCGCGGCAGTGGACCGGATCGCTGGCGGGCATGGTGGTGCTGTCGGGGGTCATCGGCGCGGTCGGCAGCGGCGTCGGGGCCTATCTGTCGATCGCCTTGGGCGACGTTCCGACCGGCCCGACCATCGTTCTGAGCCTGTTCGCGATCTTCCTCGTCTCCCTCCTGGCCTCGCCGCGCCGCAGCATCGTGGTCGCCGCCCTGCGCCGGGTCAGAGCGCGCGAGGCCCTGCGGCGGGAGCTGCTCGACGAGGCGACGGGCCCATGAGCTTCATCCTCGGCGCCAGCCTGCTCGCGGTGGTCACGGCGTTGGCCTGCGCGCTGCCCGGCGTGTTCGTGGTTCTGCGGCGCAACTCCATGCTGGTGGAAGGCGTGGCCCATGCGGTGCTGCCGGGCATCGTCTTGGGCTACGCGATCACCCATGATCTGGACTCGCCTTGGCTGATCTTCGGGGCGGCCGCGTCGGGCTTGATCGTGGTGCTGTGCAACGAGTGGCTGATCCGCACCGGCCTGCTGATGGGCGACGCGCCGCAAGCGCTGGTGTTTCCCGCGCTCTTCGCCGCCGGGGTGATCCTGATCACGTTGGATTTCAACCATGTGCACCTGCATACCCAGGCGGTGCTGGTGGGGGACCTGAACCTGGCGGCGTTCCATCAGCTGAGGGTGGGCGGCGCGTCTATCGGCCCGCGGTATCTTTACGTCATGCTGGCGGTTCTGATCGCCAACGCGGCCTTCATCGCGGCGTTCTATCCGCGCCTGAAGCTGGCGACCTTCGACGAACCTTTCGCCGCGGCGATCGGCGTGAAGACGCGGCCGCTCTACCTCGTCTTCATGTTCATGGTGTCGATCACCTTGGTCACCGCTTTTCATGCCGCGGGGGTCATCCTGGTGGTGTCCTTGCTGGTGGTTCCGGCCGCCACGGCGCATCTCGTCAGCCAGCGCTTGTCGGCGATGTTCGCGCTGACGGCCGTGTTCGCGGTGGTCGGCGCGGTCGCGGGGTTCTGGCTCGCCTATGCGCTGAACGCCGCGACGTCGGCGGCCATGGCCGTGCTCTACGGGGTCATGTTCGTGCTGGTCGCTTTGGGCGACGCGGCGGTCGCGAGGTTCCGGAGAAGCCGGCGGCTGGGACCGGCCGGCGAGGCCGAGGCCGAGGCCGAAGTCCGGGCCACGGCCTCGGTGGAGGCCCCGGTCGAGGTTCAGGCCGTTGTTCGACGCGCTCCGGAGGCGGAGGGCGACGCGGTCGCGGTCGACGTGGAAGGCGACGCGGTTGCGGTCGACGACCGGCGCAGGGCGGAGGCGCCATGAGACGGCTCGGCCGCGGCCGCGGACCCGGCCCGATCGGCGCCGCCGCGAGAGGAGGTCCGCATCGCGATCATGCGACCGGTGAGCGACATGGATGAAACCTTCGCGGCGACCCATCCGGAAGATCCGCACCGTCTGGGGCGCAGCCACTGGCTGCGCGCCGCCGTGCTGGGCGCCACCGACGGGATCGTGTCGATCTCATCCCTTCTGATCGGCGTGGCGGCGGCGGTGGCGAGCCCCGAGGTGGTTCTGGCCACCGGCATCGCCGGACTGGTGGCCGGCGCCATGTCGATCGCGGCCAGCGAGTACATCTCTGTCTCCTCCCAGGCGGATATCGAGCGCGCGGAGATCCAGCGGGAGCATCGCGCCTTGGAGAACGACCCCGAGGGCGAGTTGGCGGAGATGGCGGCGATCTACCGCGGCCGCGGGCTGAGGCGGGAGACGGCCGAGCAGGTCGCCAGGGAGCTGACGCGCGACGGCGCGCTGGCGGCGCATCTGAGGGACGAGGTGGGCCTGCTGGACCTGCATGCGGCGAGCCCGGTGCGGGCGGCCTTGGCCTCCGGCTCGGCCTTCGCCTGCGCGGCGATGCTGCCGTTGGCGGCGGCCTATGTGGGGGCCGCGGGGTTCGTCACGCCGGCGGTGCTGATCGCGACGGTTCTGGCCTTGCTGGCGCTCGGCGCGCTCGGCGCCTCCACGGGCGGCGCGCCGGCGGCGCCGGCGATGGTGCGAACGGTGGCCTGGGGCGCGGTGGCCATGGCGGCCACCTATGCGGCGGGATCGGTCGTGGGGGCGTTGATCGGCTGAGGTCGCTCGGCGGCGGGGCGGAGCGCGGGCGGGGCCGGGGCGGCGCGCGGGCGTTTTGGGCCGAGCTCGAAAAGCTCGGCGTCCCGTCGATGAGTCACCGAGGCCTTGTCGAGACGAGGCTGCAATCCGTTTTCTCGGCGTCGGTGGACCGGGTGAAGACCTCTGTTCTACCGAGCGCTCGCAGCCCGAGATAGGCGCGCAGCCGCAGCGAAGGGCCGCTCAGCGTCGCCTCGACGCTGAAGGTGCTGCCGGTCTTCGGGTCGTAGAGGCGTCCGCCGGCCATGCGCGCCTCGCCGTCCGCGAGAAGGCCTTCGATCACGGTGATGCCGCACCAAGGCCGGTCCCGCAGCGCCGGGTCGGGGTTTTGGCTGTCGAGCCGCGGCTCTCCGGTCTTGCGGAAGGGTTTTTGCAACCAGACGATCTTGCCGCAGAGCGCGTCCTCGCAGGGCTGCAGGTCGATGACGAGGCCGCCCTCTGCGCTGATCCATCGGCCGGTGAAGGGCGCATGGCGGGCGTCGGCCGCCGCCGGCGCCGCGCAGAGCGCGATCGTCGTCAGCAGAGACGCGGTGGCTGCCGTCATGCGCGCGGTCTTCGGGATCCTCATGGGATCGAAGGTAGGTCGGGACCGGGGCGGCGTTCAATGCCGCTTGCTTCGCGGCGAGCGACGTCCGACACCTCCGGTCGCGCAGGTCGCGATCGCTGCGCGGCGCATCGGCTGGAAACACGGACCATGGGATCAGCGTGGTGAACGGCGCGTCTTCGGAGGACGCGGGCGCTCCGGCCGCCGGACGGGCGAAGGGCGTCGGACGGCGCGTGCGCCGAAACGCCGGCATGATGCTGGCGGCGAAGATCCTCGGCGGCGCGGCGGCGCTGGCGGGCCTCGGCTTCGCGGCGCGCGGGCTGACCACCGAAGAGTTCGGCCTGCTGGTCTTC
>JBCCPD010000264.1:0-5489 GCA_039025075.1 Pseudomonadota bacterium
GAGGCGCCGCGCGCGCCTGGGCCGACGCGACGGGACCGGACCCGAACGCCGGATCACCAGGGAGGGCCGCCCCATGGCCGACATCGCCGCCGACGACCTGCCGACCGGCCGCGCCGCCGCCGCCGACGTTCCGGACGCCCCCGCCGGCCCGCTGCTGGCCGCCGACGGCTCCAACCTCAAGACCTCGATCCGCCGCTCCGAACGCCGCGCCCGGCTGCGCGCCTTCCTGCTGGTCGCCCCGCTGCTGGCCTTCGTGCTGATCAGCTTCATCGCGCCCATCGCCGACATGCTGTTCCGGTCGGTCGAGAACGACATCACCGAGACCACCCTGCCGCGCACCGTCGCCGCCCTGGCCGATTGGAACGCCGAATTCGGCGAGGCGCCGGACGAGCCGGTCTACGAGGCGCTCTACCAGGACATGCTGGTCGCCACGGACCTGAAGATCCACACCCGCCTCGGCTCCCGCCTCAACTACGAAGAATCGGGCATGAGCTCGCTCTTCCGCAAGACCAACGAGCGGCGCCTGAACCGCATGGACGCCGAGGCGCCCAAGAAAGCCCAATTCGTCGACCTCGACGAAGACTGGGGCGACCCGGAGGTCTGGGCCGTCATCCAGACCTTCGCGCCGCGCTACACGTCCGGCTACTTCCTGGCCGCCATCGACGGCAAGCTGACGCCCGAGGGCGTGACCATGGCGCCGGAGGACCGGCGCATCTACCTGACGCTCTTCTGGCGCACGATCCTGCTCTCGGTGACCATCACCGCCTCCACCCTGCTGCTGGGCTATCCGGTGGCCTGGCTGCTGGCGAACCTGCCTGCGCGCTCCGCCAACCTGCTGATGATCCTGGTGCTGCTGCCGTTCTGGACCTCGCTGCTGGTGCGCACCTCCGCCTGGAAGGTGCTCCTGCAGGAGCAAGGGGTGATCAACGATTTCCTGGTGGCCATAGGCCTGGTGTCGGATGCCGGGCGGCTGGTCATGATCAACAACGCCACGGGCACGGTCATCGCCATGACCCACATCCTGCTCCCGTTCATGATCCTTCCGCTCTATTCGGTGATGAAGACCATCCCGCCCAGCTACCTGCGCGCCGCCAAATCCATGGGCGCCAACGACTGGACGGCGTTCTGGCGGGTCTATTTCCCCCAATCCGTGCCCGGCATCGGCGCCGGGGCGATCCTCGTCTTCATCCTGGCCATCGGCTACTACATCACGCCCGAGCTGGTCGGCGGCACCTCCGGCACCTTCATCTCCAACCGCATCGCCTTCCACATTTCCTCAAGCCTCAACTGGGGCCTGGCGGCGGCGCTCGGCGCCATCCTGCTGGCGCTCGTGCTGATCCTCTACTGGGTCTACGACCGCATCGTCGGCATCGACAACGTGAAGCTGGGAGGCTGACGCCCATGGCCCTGCAACCCTACGCCTCGCCGGTTCAGCGCACCTGGTACTACACGTTCCGCGCGCTGGTCGGGCTGATCCTCTTCTTCCTGATCTTCCCGATCCTGGTGATCATCCCGCTCAGCTTCAACGCGCTCCCGTTCTTCACCTTCACCCCCGGCATGCTGCGGCTGGAGGCGGACGCTTACGGGCTCGACCACTACCGCGACTTCTTCTTCAACCCCGACTGGCAGAACGCGCTCTGGAATTCGTTCTCCATCGCCCCCGCCGCGACGCTGCTGAGCACCGCCCTCGGCACCGTCGCCGCAGTCGGGCTCGCCCAAGGCAAGGTCCCGTTCAAGGGCGCGATCATGGCGATCCTGATCTCGCCGATGATCGTGCCGCTGATCATCTCGGCGGCCGGCATGTACTTCTTCTACTCCCGCATCGGCCTCCAGGGCACCTGGTTCGGCGTCGTGCTCGCCCACGCCGCCCTCGGCACCCCCTTCGTGATCATCACCGTCACCGCGACCCTGGTGGGCTTCGACCGCTCGCTAGTGCGCGCCGCCTCCAACCTGGGCTCCGGGCCGGTCCGCACCTTCTTCACCATCCAGATGCCGCTGATCCTGCCCGGCGTGGTCTCGGGCGGCCTCTTCGCCTTCATCACCTCCTTCGACGAGGTCGTCGTGGTGCTCTTCCTCGGCTCCGCCGCGCAGAAGACGCTGCCCTGGCAGATGTTCACCGGGCTGCGCGAGCAGATCTCCCCCACCATCCTCGCCGTCGCGACCCTCATGGTGGTCCTCTCCGTCCTGCTCCTCACCACGCTGGAGCTGCTCCGACGCCGCTCGGAAAGACTGCGCGGCATGTCCCCCGGATGATCCGCGCCGCCGCCGCGCTGGTCCTCGGCCTCGCGGCGGCCGCGCCGCAGGTCGCCGGCGCTCAGGCGGAACTCGACCGCTGCGCCGTGCGCGCCCAGCTGCTCCTGCTGCCCGAAGACCTCGCCGAGCTCGACGCCGCCCCCGCCGGCGCCCTCACCGTCACCGGCGGCTACACCAGCGCCGAGACCCGAGACGCGCCGCCCGGCATCGCGCCCTCCGACGCGGAAGGCGACGAGACCGGCCCCCCCCAGGTTCCCGCCCCCGTCGGCCTCCTCGTCAGCCGCGGCCGCGTGGTTGGCCGTCAGCTCGCCCGAATGGACGGCATCGCCCTCATCGCCCCCGACGGCGCGCTGCGGATCACCCCCCGAGACCGCCTCGCCGCCGACCTCTCCGACCCCGCGGCGCGCGCCGGCTACCTCCGTGGCCTCGCCCAGACCGGAGGCGGGATCTTCCAATCCCACCTCCTGATCCGCGACGGCGCCCTCGACCTGCGCGCGCGCCAGGACGCGCCCCGCGCCGTCCGCCGCCTCCTCCTGCAATATGCCGACGGAACCCACGGCCTCTGGCAGTCCCCCGAGGCCCTCACCCTCCACGAGGCCGCCGAGCGCGCCCTCGCCGAGACCGCCCCCGCCATGGCCCTAAACCTCGACATGGGCGGCCACGATTTCTGCGAGCGTCAGGACGAGACCGTCCCCCAACCCTGCGGCCTCGTCGGCCGCGAGGGGCTGGAGCGCTTCTCCAGCCTGCTCCGCCTCATTCCCGCGTGCTGACCGGCCCCGACGGCGCCCCTTCCAGCGCCGCTCGAAGCGGCTCGGTCACGTCCACGACGCCGTCCAACTCCCACAACGACTCCCGCAGCAAGAACCGCCAGCTGTTGGTGTGCGCCACCCAGGTCGAGCGGGCCTCCACCTCCGCCGAGGGAATGAGCGCCGCCCGCTGCACGCCGTAATCCTCGTCGAACAGCACCCCGGCCAGCACGTCGAAGCCTTTGAAGTCTCGGATCGCGGACAGCTGGCGCGAGAGATTGCGCCGGTGCAGGCGGCGCCCCTTGATCTGATACCGCCTGTCGTCCGGTCCGACGGCGTCGAACGACTTCTCGGATTTGCCTGCCAGCTCCCAACCGAACGCTTCGCAGAACAAGAACTCCGCCAGATCCGCCGTCGGAGCGTTGGCTGAGCGCAGCACGCCCCGGTCCCGCAAGGTCTCGTGCACCTGCGCATGGAGCCGCAGCAAGCTCCGCACCGAAAGTCCGTCGAGCTCTTCCATCTCGTCAACCGCCGCTTTTCGGGGCGCCCGATCGCTCGCCGACGCCGCCCAAGATCAGCCTTCGCCGGGGCGGGCGATCCCGTCGGTCTCAGCCCGCATCCGCCCCCAGAAGCGCCATCCCAGCGACCAGCAGCGCCACGCCCGCCCAGCCGACCGCGCTGACCGTCTGGCCGAAGAAGTACACCCCGACCAGCACCGAGCCGACGGACCCGATCCCCGTCCAGATCGGATAGGCGATCCCCAGCGGCAGCCGCGTCATCGCGCCCCAAAGCGTGACCATGCTCGCGATCAGCGCCAGGGCCGTCACCGCGAGCAGCGCCGGCGAAAACCCCTCGCCGAGCTTCTTCAGCCCCGCCGACCACGCCACTTCCAGCGCGCCCGCGATCATCAGCAGCGCCCAAGCCATCGGAACCTCTCTTTCCCGGGGCCGAGGCCCCGTCTCACCCGCCGGCCTCGGCCTGAACCGCCCGACGCACCGCGCCCAGGAACCATCGCCCATAGCTCCGCGGGCAGCCCAGCTCCAGCGGCCCGCCCGCCGCGCGCCGCGCCACCACCGCCGGACACCGCGCCAAAGCCGTGCGCCGCGCGAAGGGGCCGGCGCAATCCGGCGCCTCCGGATCGAAATTCGCCAGCCGTGACACCGCCGCCTCGGCCCCCTCGCCCACCAGCCGCAGCCAGGCCCAGCCGTCCGACTGGTCCGTCACCGCCGCGAGCCCGGCGAGCCGCGCCGCCAGCTCCGCCGCCTCGCCCTCCACCAGCCACTGGTCCAACGCCAAGGACAGCGCCGCGCCCGAGGCGCCGCCCGGGCCGGGCAGGGCGCCCGTCACCGCCTCGACCTCGCCCTGCCGCCCCCGAAACGGCTGCACCGACGCGACGGGCCGCCAGGCGACCTCCGCCAGCCGCAAGCCGCCCAGCGTCTCATCCACCGCCTCTCCGAACGGGCCTTCGGCGATCATCTCAGCCACGCAGCCGCTCCCCGTCGGGATCCACGAAATGGGGCGAGACGACCTCGCAGTCCGTCTCCCGCCCCCGCACCGGATCGCTCGCCGTCACCGTCTCGCCCATCCGCTCGGCGCCGCGCGCCAAAAACCCCAGCCCGATCATGCCCCCGATCGCCGGAGACCACGCGACCGAGCTGACCCAGCCCTGATCCTCCGCCGCCGTCCGTCCCGCGCCCGGCGCGAACAGATGCGCCCCCGCCGACAAAGCGCCCTCGCCGACCACGCGCAGCCCCACCAGCGCCGGCCGCTCGCAATCCGTCAGCCCCTCCCGATGCGCCAGCGCGCGCCCCAGAAAGTCCTTCTTCTTCGACAGCATCCGGCCCAGCCCCAGGTCCCCGGCCGTGGTCCGCCCGTCCAGCTCCGCCCCCGCCGCATGGCCCTTCTCGATCCGCAGCACCCCAAGCGCCTCGGTCCCATAGGGCGCGACGCCCAGATCCGCGCCCGCCGCCATCAGCCGCTCCATCAGCGCGCCGCCATAGCGCGCCGGCACCGCCAGCTCATAGGCCAGTTCGCCCGAGAAGGAGATGCGGAACACCCGCCCCGCGACGCCCCCGACCGTCACGTCCCGCCACCCCATGAAGGGCAGCGCGGCGTCCGAGACGTCCTCCGCCACCACCCGCTCCAGCAGCGTCCGCGAGCGCGGCCCCGCCACCGCCACCTGCGCCCACTGATCCGTCGCCGAGATCAGCGTCACGTCCCAATCCGGCCGCAGCCCCTGCCTTACGAACTCCATCCACCTCATCACCGCGCCGGCGTTCGCCGTCGTCGTCGTCACCAGGAAATGCGTCTCCCCCAACCGCGCCACGGTCCCGTCGTCGAACACGAACCCGTCCTCGCGCAGCATCAGCCCGTAGCGGCATCTGCCCACCGCCAGCGAGCTCATCATGTTGGCGTAGACGAAGTCGAGGAACGCCGCCGCGTCCGGCCCCTGCACGTCGATCTTGCCAAGGGTGGAGACGTCGCAGATCC
>JBCCPD010000265.1:0-5485 GCA_039025075.1 Pseudomonadota bacterium
CGGCATCACGCCCCAGATCATGGAGCAGGCGCTGGCCCAGGCGAAGGACGGCCGGCTGCATATCCTCGGCGAGATGTCGAAGGCGCTGACCGAAGGCCGGCAGGAGTTCTCCGTCCACGCCCCGCGGATCGAGACCCTGCAGATCAACCCCGACAAGATCCGCGAAGTGATCGGCTCGGGCGGCAAGGTCATCCGCTCCATCGTCGAGGAGTCGGGCGCCAAGGTCGACGTCAACGACGACGGCCTGATCAAGATCGCCTCGCCGGACGGCAAGGCCATCGCCAAGGCGCTGGACCTGATCAACTCGATCGTGGCGGAGCCGGAGATCGGCCGGATCTACGACGGCAAGGTCGTCAAGATCATGGATTTCGGCGCCTTCGTGAACTATTTCGGCAAGCGCGACGGCCTGGTCCACATCTCCCAGATGACCCACGAGCGCGGCGCCAACCCGCGCGACCTGGTCAAGGAAGGCCAGACGGTGAAGGTCAAGCTCATCGGCTTCGACGACCGCGGCAAGACCAAGCTGTCGATGAAGATCGTCGACCAGGAAACGGGCGAAGAGATCAAGAAGGAAGAGGCCTGAGCCTCCCCTTCCCCGCGCGGGCGAAAGCCCCGCGGCGCCTGAAAAGACGCGAAGGCCTCGCCCGAAAGGGCGGGGCCTTCTCCGTTTCGCTCGAAGGCCGGCCGCGCCCCCCCGCCCGATGTTCCGCGGAATGCGCCGCTCGGGGGGATCGACCCCCCTCGCGCCGCCGCCGCGCCTGCGCAGGATCGGCGACCGCGGCGCCTAGGGGCGCGGCCTGGCCGGACCTCGCCGACCCGCGCCTGCGCAACCGACCGGCCTCACCCCGCCGCGTCCGCCGCCGCCTCGATCGCCGCCAGGTCGATCCGCGTCATCGGCAGCATCGCCTCGTAGGCCGCCTTGCGCGCCACCTCGAACCTCTAGGGCGAGAACAGGGCCGCGTGCAGCCCCTTGGGGATCACCTGCCAATGCACCCCCCAACGGTCCTTCAGCCACCCGCAGCGGATCGCCTCGCCGCCAGGCGCCAGCAACGCCTCCCACAACCGGTCCGCCGCAGCCTGCCCCTCCAGCTCCACGCAGATGGAGGCGGCCGCGTCATGCATGGCCTGAGTGTTTTCCCCACGGTCAGCGCCGCATAGGGCGCCCCGCCTACGGAAAACTCCACCAGCACCGCCGGCGCCCCCTCCGCCGGCCGATGCACCGCCTCGATCCGGCTTTCCGGCAGCAGCGAGACGTAGACCCGCGCCGCCGCCTCCCCATCCTCCGCGAACCACAAGCAGGTCCTCACCTCCGCCGCGCCGTCGCCCGGAGACGGCTCGTCTCTCGCCGCCATGGGTCGCGCTCCTTCCCGCGGGCTCCTCGGCAGCCCCACGCGACCCCGGCGCCTCTTCGCCCCTGCCGACCCGCACCGCCCCCTTGCCTCGAACCGCGCAAAGCGCTTTGCAAGCGCAACCGAACCAAATCGCGCGCCAACCCCCTCGGAGGATCCCCGCCATGGGCCTGCTCTCGCAAAAGACCGCCTGGATCACCGGAGGCGGCGGCGGCATCGGCGAAGCCTCCGCCAAGGCCCTGGCCGAGGCCGGCGCTCATGTCGTCCTCTCCGGCCGCCGCGCCGATCAGATCGAGCGCGTCGCCGCCGAAATCTCAGCCGCCGGCGGGGCCGCCGAACCCCTGGCGCTCGACGTCTGCGACGCCCAGGCCGTCCAGGCCGCCGCCGACGCCCTGAAGGCCAAGCACGGAGGCGTCGACATCCTCGTCGCCAACGCCGGCATGAACGTGCCCAACCGCGCCGGCGACCAGATCACCATGGCGGACTTCGCCGCCGTCGTGGACGTGAACCTCAACGGCGTCATGAACGCCGCCATCGCCGTCCTGCCCCACATGCGCGCCGCCGGCGGCGGCACGGTGATCATGGTCTCGAGCTGGGCCGGCCGCCACGCCTCCAAGCTCACCGGCCCGGCCTACAACGCCTCCAAGCACGCGGTCGTGGCGCTCTCGCACTCCATCAACCAGGAGGAGGCGGCGAACAATATCCGCTCCTGCGTGATCATGCCGGGCGAGGTCGCGACCCCGATCCTCGACAGCCGCCCCCGCCCGCCCAGCGCCGAGGAGCGCGCCAGGATGCTCCAAGCCCAAGATCTGGGCCGCACGGTCCGCTTCGTGGCCGAAAGCCCGGCCCATGTCTGCATCAACGAGATCCTGATCTCGCCGACCCACAATCGCCTGTTCGTGTCCTCGACCTGACGGAGGCGCCGCGTCGACCCTCCCGCCCCTGGGCCCCGCCTCGCCCGCGGCGCGGCGGCGAACGCAAGCGCCCCAGGGCGACCGCCGCGGGACGGCCGTCCTCCGGCGTCCGTCCCCACGCGCGCCGACATGCGCCGCCGCGCCGCGGGCCCCCGGCCCGCCACGGGCGCGCCGCCCGACGCGGCGCCCCCGTCGCCAGCGCTTGACCCGCAGCGCCAAACCCTCGAAAGCGCCGACATGGCCCGACCCGCCCCCGCCCGAATTGCGAACAAGACCGCCCAGAAGACGACCGACGTGCGCAAAGGCATCCTCCTCGCGGTCTGCGCCGTGACGATCTTCGCCTGCCAGGACGGCATCTCCAAGCATCTGGCTTCCGCCTACCCGCCGGTCTTCGTGGCGATGATGCGCTACTGGGCCTTCGCCGCCTTCGTGCTGCTCTTCGCCCTGCGCCGCCCCGGCGGCCTGCGCGGCGCCGCCGCGACGCCCATCCCGCTGCTCCAGCTCGCCCGCGGCGCGCTCCTGGGCCTGCAGATCGTCGTCGCCATCACCGCCTTCGCGCGCATCGGCCTGGTGAACACCCTGGCGCTCTTCGCGTCGGTCCCGCTGCTCGTCGCCGCCCTCTCCGTCCCGGTGCTGGGCGAGCCCGTCGGGTGGCGCCGCTGGGCCGCCATCGGCGCCGGCTTCGTCGGCATCATGATCATCCTGCGCCCGGGCCCGGATCTGCTGACCTCCGACGTCTGGATCGCCCTCGTCGCCGTCGTCGGCTTCGCCATCTACTCGGTCATGACCCGCATCGCCGGGCGCATCGACGACGCCGAGACCTCGTTCTTCTACACCGGCGTCGGCGGGGCCCTGGTCCTGACCGCCATCGGCCCGTTCAACTGGACCAACATGACCCCGCCCGACTGGGCCTGGATGGCGCTTTTGTGCGTCATGGGCGCCTCCGGCCATTACCTGCTGATCCGCGCCTACGAGGAAGCGGCAGCGGTGGTCCTGCAGCCCATCATCTACTTGCAGACGGTGCTCGGCACCCTCATCGGCATCGTCGTCTTCGCCGAGGCGCTGGAGCCGCCCGTCGCCCTCGGCGCCGCCATCGTCATCGCCGCCGGCCTCTTCGCCGCCTGGCGCGAATGGGTGCGCAAGCAGGAGGGGTGAGGCCGCGCGCCGCCAAGGCCGGTCCGCCGCCGCCGCCGCCGGACCGGCGCCCCTCCCGACGCGAAAAAAAGCTCAGGCCAGCGCTGCGATCTCGGCGTTGGCCCGTCCCAGACGGCCGGCGAACTCCCGCGTCAGGTTGGCCAGCAGCGTGATCATCACGTTCGGATGGGTCCGCGCCAGCTCCCGCAGCCGATCCACCCCCAGCGCGTAGCAGATCAGAGTCTCGTCCGCATAAACGTCCGCCGACCGCGCGCCGCCGTCGATCAGCGCCATCTCGCCGAAGCTCAGCCCCGGCCCGATCCCCGCCACCCGCGCCTCGCCGCCTCCGTCCAGAGGGATGCGCACCGACACGCTCCCCCGCGCGATCACGAAGAAGGCGTTCGCCGGATCGCCCTTGCGCAGAACCTGCGCTCCGGCTTCGAAGCGCATGGGCTGCACCGCATGCTCGAGCAGCCGCAGCTCCTCGGCGTCCAGGCCCCGGAACAGGTCCAGCCGGCGCAGCGCGAACTTGGCGCCGTCCAAGCCCGGCGCCTGCTCCGCCAGCAGCGCCGTCTCGGCCCATTCCAGCCCAGCATCCAAATCCGCGTGCAGATGCAGGCCCCCCGACGCCTCAATCGCCGCCAGGCCGCCCCGCAGCTCCCCCAGCGGCCCGTCCGCGGCCAGCGACACCAGCGACACCTCGGCCGGCAGGTCCGACAGCCCCTCGGCCATGTGCCGCGCCAGCCGCGCCGCCGCCGGGTCCGCGTCATGCACCCGCCGGAAATCCACCAGCACGTGGGAGGCCTCGGCGCTCAGCTCCCGCACCCGCCGGATCAGCCGCTCGACCGAGCCGAAATAGAGCGCGCCCTGCAGCTCCACCACCGCGATGCGCGCGCCCTTCTCGGCCAAGGCCGCCCGCGCCTCCGGCGCCCGCAAGCGCTTGGAGCCGACGTCGCAGGCCCGATACTCCCGCCGGATCACGCCGCGCGGGCTCGCCGCGCTGTTCAGCAGATGCAGGCCGAAGTCCTCGGAGATCGCCTTGCACGCCGCCACGCCCCGCACGCTGGCGCCCTGGGCGTCCACCGGCGGCGACCAGACCGCCAGGCCGATCTGGCCGGGGATCACCGCGATGATCGCGCCCGACACGCCGCTTTTCGCCGGGATCCCCACTTCGAACGCCCACTGGCCGGCGTAGTCGTACATCCCGCAGGTGTTCATCACGGTCAGCACGTCGCGCACGTGATCGGGGCCCAGAACGGCCGTCCCGCTCACCGGGTTCACGCCGCGATTGGCCAGCGTCGCCGCCATCACGGCGAGGTCCCGGCACGTCACCTTCAGGCTGCACTGGCGGAAATAGAGCTCCAGCACCTCCGCCGGATCGCGCCCGATCATGCCGGAGGCGAGCATCATGTAGGCGATGGCCCGGTTGCGATGGCCGGTGGCGGATTCCGAGCGGAACACGTCCTCGTCCACCTCCAGATCCCGCGCCGCGAAATCCGAGAAGAAGGCGCGCATCGCCCGCTCCCGCGCGTCCTGAGTCTCGCCCTTGATCAGCTCGGCCACGGCGATGGCGCCGGCGTTGACCATCGGGTTGAACGGCCGGTTGTTGACCTGGTCGAGGATGATCGAATTGAACGCCTCCCCCGTCGGTTCGACGCCGACCTGGGCCATCACCACGTCCTTGGGATGCTCGCGCAGCGCATAGCCGTAGGCGAAGGGCTTGGAGACGGACTGGATCGTGAACGCCTCCTGATCGTCGCCCACGCCGTAGACCTGCCCGTCGACGGTCGCCACGGCGATGGCGAAGCGGCCGGGGTCCACCTTGCCGAGCTCGGGGATGTAGTCCGCCGCCGCCCCGCCGGTCAGCGGCGCCAGGCGCGCATGCAGCCGCGCCAGATAGTCCGCGACGGGCGAGCCTGGGGGCGAAGGCTCGGTGCGTCGAACCGGAAAGGGCGCGGGCGCTGACATGGCGGTCAGAGGACGCTCTCGACGCCCTCGACGCAAGCCGATCCGCGCGCCCGAACCGCCGCCCGCCGCCCGGCGCCGCCGACGCCGCGCCGAACCGGCGCCCCTGAAAACGAAAGCGGC
>JBCCPD010000266.1:0-5472 GCA_039025075.1 Pseudomonadota bacterium
GATCTTCACCAGGCGGACGCCGTCCTGGACCAGCATGTCCTCGAATTCGGGGGTTTGCAGGAACCAGCGTTCGCGCTCGGCGTCCGACGAGAAGCCGAAAACCCGCTCGACGCCGCCGCGATTGTACCAGGAGCGGTCGAAGAACACGATCTCGCCGGCGGTCGGCATGTGGGCGACGTAGCGCTGGAAATACCACTGGCCGGCCTCGGTCTCGGTCGGCTTGCCCAGCGCCACGACCCGGGCCCAGCGGGGGTTGAGGTTCTCACGCAGGCGCTTGATGGCGCCGCCTTTGCCGGCGGCGTCGCGGCCCTCCATCACCACGGCGATGCGCGCGCCGGTCCGCCGGGCCCAGGCCTGCATCTTGGCGAGCTCGATCTGCAGGGCGTCGAAGGCGTCCCAGTACCGCATTTTGGGCATCCGCTCCGCATAGGGGTAGTCGTCGGCGAGGATGTCGTCCTTGTCGGCGGTCTCGATGAGCTTGCGGACGGCCTTGGGCGCGTCGCGCTCGAAATGGTCGAGCACGGCCTGGGCGAGGGGCGGGGTCGGAAGATCCTGGCTCATGGCGGCAGAGTGGCGCCGGCGCGCGGGCGGGGCAACGGGCGCGGCGCGGGGTCAGACCGTCCAGTCGTAGGGCGTGGTCTGGTAGATCTGGTTGATCCAGTTGCCGTAGAGCAGGTGGGCATGGCTGCGCCAGCGGTTGCGGGGCGGCAGGTCCGGGTCGTCGTCGGGGAAGTAGTCTCGGGGGAGCTGAATGGCGTCGCCTGAGGCGAGGTCGCGGGCGTATTCCTCGCCCAGCGTGCCGCTGTCGTATTCCAGGTGGTTGAACATGAAGAGGCGGCGGGCGGCCGGCTCCTCGACCAAGCAGGGGCCGATCTCGGGCGAGGCGACGAGCACGTCGAGGCCGTCGGGCAGGTCAGCGGCGCGCGTTTCCGTCCAGCGGCTGACCGGAACGCGGAAGCTGTCGGAGAAGCCGCGCAGGTAGGGCGAGGCGTGCTCGATCACCCGGTGGCGGTAGACGCCGAAGAGCTTGGCCGGCAGCGCGTGCTTGGGCACGCCGTGGTAGTGGTGGAGCATGGCCTGGGCGCCCCAGCAGACGCCGAAGGCGGAGTGCACGTGGCTGCGCGACCAGTCGAAGATGCGGATCAGCTCGTCCCAGTAGGTGACGTCCTCGAAGGCCAGCGTTTCGATGGGCGCGCCGGTGACAACGAGGCCGTCGAAGCGGCGGCCGGAGGCCTCGATCTGCTCGAAGGTCTGGTAGAAGGCTTCGAGGTGCTCTCGGTCGGTGTTGCGGCTCTGGTGGCCGGTCATGCGGATCAGGGTGAGGTCGATCTGCAGGGGGCCGGCGCCGATGAGGCGGGCGAACTGGGTTTCCGTCTGCACCTTCTTGGGCATCAGGTTCAGAAGGCCGATCTGCAGGGGACGGATGTCCTGCCGCTGCGCCGTCTCTTCGGACATGACCATCACGCCCTCTCGGTCGAGGACGTCGATGGCGGGCAGTCCGGCGGGGATTTTGATGGGCATGTCGGGGCGGTCCGCGGCGGCGGAAGGGGTCAGAGGGTGGCGCGGCGGGGGGCGTCGAGGGCGCTGGCGATGACGTCGAGGATGGCGGCCTCGCCCTCGGCCTCGGCCATGGCGTCGGCCTCCACCGTCACGCCCCAGCCGTCGGCGATGGCCTGGTAGAGCGGCCGGCGATGGGCGATCTGGCGGGCGAACCCCCAGCGCACGAAGGCGTCGGGGTCGACTTGGTCCTCGTCCTGCCCGGTTTCGGCGCGGTAGGCGGTCCAGAACTCCATCAGCATGGCCTCCTGATAGTAGATCGGCTTGGGCGCGCGGTCGAACCGGGCGATCAGCGCCGCCTCCTGCGCCTCCGACCCGCGGATGTAGACCGGCAGCATGGCGCGGCCCAGGGCGCCCAGCACCGGGTCGCGGGGGTCGTGCGGATCCACCACCTCGCAGATCGAGCCGGAGGCGTCGCAGACGAAGTTGGCGTAGTCGTAGAGATCGGCGGCGCGGCCGATGAAGGCGCGGGCGTCGAGCATGGCGGCGATCTCCGCCTCGCGATGCAGGCGCTGGCGCTGCAGATACTCCTCGAAGGCGATGCCGCCGAGCGTCGGGTCCCCGGGCTTGCCCAGCCAGGTGCTGAGCGGGGTGAGGTTGTGGAAGCTGAGCTTGGAGGAGATGCGGATCGAGTCCGAGCGCAGCAGGTCGCGCAGCAGCGGCGAGCGCATCGCCTCCCGCTTGAAGTCGTCGGCGATGCGCTCGCCCAGGTAGCGGGTGCCGATGCGGTAGTCGACGGAGTAGTGGAACCAGTCGCCTTGCTCGCGCAGCAGAGAGGCGAGGCGGGTCTTGCCGACGCCGGACATGCCGATCAGGGCGATGGCCTTGCCGGGGGCGGCGAGGAAGGCGTCGGCGTCGGGATAGATCATCAGAGCCCCGGGCGGGTTTCGCTTGCGTCCAAGGTTCGAGGGGTATCCGACGCGAGGGCCAGGGAAAAGGGGCGCGCCCGGGTCGGGCATGGTGTAGGACGAAGAGAGGCCGGAAGAGGGAGGGTCCGCGGGTGATCGACGCGAAAAGCGAGAAGGTTCGCTACATCAGCACGGCGGAGAGCCCGTTCGCGGGGCTCTACCTGCCCTACCACCTGGCCGCCGCCGCCCAGGGCGAGTCCGTTTTCGTGAAGACCAAGATGACCCGGTCGATCCTGACCTGGGAGCTGGTCGACGGCGACGTGCGCATCCTGATGAAGGAGGATCGCCGCAGCGGAGAGATCGCCCGCATCGTCGTGTTCACCGACGGGGCCGTGACGCTGAGGCTCAAGGACGGCGCGCCGATGCAGGCGTCGGAGCTGCGCGAGGAGGTGGAGACGCTGGACCGCTTCGCCACCTGGCCCTTCATCGACGTGTTCGACCGCGTGGCGCAGGCGGCGATCGGCCGGGACGACGAGGAGGATCACGTCCGCGGCGGCCGGCGCGACGACCGCGTCTTCACCGGCGGCGAGGACGACACCTACGTGGCGGGGCGCGGCGACGACGACGTGGACCTGGGCGAGGGCGAGGACACGGCGGATTATTCGGAGCTGAACCGCGGGCTGGACGTCGATCTGCGCAAGGGCGCGGTCGACAAGGGCCGGCGCGGGACCGACGCGGTCGAAGGGGTGGAGAACCTCGTCGGCACCGACCGGAGAGACGAGATCCGGGGCGACGGCCAGGCCAACGCCCTTTGGGGCGGCGGCGCCGACGACGTGCTGCGGGGCCGCGGCGGCGATGACGAGCTGTTCGGCGGCGATGGCGACGACGTCCTTTTCGGCGGCGGCGGGCGCGATCGGCTGCATGGCGGGGAGGGCGACGATCGCCTCAAGGGCGGCGGCGGAGAGGCGGACGTGCTTTTCGGCGGCGACGGCGACGATCACCTGCAGGCCGGGCGCGGCGCGGACGTCCTGGATGGCGGCGCGGGCGCCGACGTCTTCGCGGCGGGCCGACCCGGCCAGGGCGTCGCGACGATCCAGGATTTCAACGCGGCGGAGGGCGACCGCCTGCAGCTGCCCGGCTCCGCGTTCGACTACGTGGTCCTGGTGCAGGGGTCGACGACCGAGATCCGGCGCGACGGGGTCGTGGTGGCGACCCTTGCGGGCGGCGTTGGGGCCTCGGTCCTGGAGGATGCTCTTTTCGTCTGATCCGGGCGAACCGGCGCGCGCCGGTGTTGAATATGAACCGCGATTAATGCAGTCTCCGCCCACGAAAGCGCGGCGCACCGGACGCCGCGCCGAACGGGGAGAGAGCCATGCGCACGGGCAAGCGGAGCAGCGTCGAATTCATCAGGACCGGGGCGGTCAAGCGCACCGGCGTCTACCTGCCGGCCAACCTGGCCGCGGCATCCGAGGACGGCGGCGAATTCGTCAAGGCGAAGATGACCCGCAAGGTCGTCTCGTGGGTTCTGGCCTTCGGCGACGTCCGGGTCGTGATGGAGGAGAACCGCTCGGACGGAACCGTCCGCAAGATCGTCGTCCGGGTCGAGGGCGAAACGGTGCTGCGCCACGGCGCGATGCCGATCCAGGCGGGGGCGGTGCGCGACGCGGTGGCGGAGATGGAGGGCTTCGACACCCAGCCGGCGATCGAGGTCTTCAACAAGGTCGCTCAGAAAGTCGTCGGCACCGCCGACGGAGAGTTCGTGCGCGCGGGGAACAAGAACGACCAGGTCGCGACCAAGGGCGGCGACGACACCTACTACGCCGCCAAGGGCGACGACGGCGTCAACCTGGGCGGCGGCGACGACACCGCGGTCTATGCGGAGCTGAACCGCGGCATCCGCGCCGACCTGCGCAAGGGCGTCGTCAACAAGGGCGGCGGCGACAAGGACGACCTCAAAGGCGTGGAGAACGTCGTCGGCACCGGCAAGAAGGACGTGATCAAGGGCGACGGCGAGGCCAACCGGCTCGAGGGCCTGAACGGGAACGACCGGATCAACGGCCGCGGCGGCGACGACAGCATCGACGGCGGGGCGGGCAGAGACCGGCTCGACGGCGGCTCGGGCGCCGACTTCGTCTTCGGCGGGATCGGCAACGACATCATCCGAGGCGGGTCCGGCGACGATTCGCTCTTCGGCGGCGACGGCGTGGACGTGCTGACCGGCGGACCCGGCACGGACGCGATGACCGGCGGGATCGGCGCCGACGTCTTCGTTCTGGACGCGACGCCCTCGGACCAGGGCCCTGACACGGTGACCGATTTCAGCGAAGGCCAGGGCGACAAGCTGGCGCTGACCGGCGAGGCGTCCGAGTACTCGGCGGAGGTCGTGAACGGCTCCACCGAGATCAGCCGCGACGGCGAAGTGGTGGCCGTGCTCGTCGGGGTCGAGGCCCCTGACGTCGTGGCGGATTCCATCTTCAATTGACCTCCCCCGGCGGGGCGCCCTGCGGCGCGCCCCGCCGGGCCGGCTCGAACCGTCCTTGGCGCGGCGTCGGCGTCCCGGCGGCGGGACGTGGCGGCGACGCAAAGGGGCGATGCGGCGGCCCCGGGGAGCCGCCATGACCGCTTGAGGGAGACCGGCCGATGCGCAACGTCGCCAGAGTGAAGTTCGACAAGGACGCGCCGTTGGAGACGGTCTTCTTCCCGCTCTACTCCCTCGCCGAGCTGTTCTTCCGCGGCTTCCAAAGCTCGGACTTCACGCGGGTCGGGGACCAGGGACGCCAGACGCTGCAGTCCCAGACCGGCCTCTCGGTGGAGATGCGCGTGTCGCTCCGCCAAGGCCGCGACGGTCTGCGCCCCGACGACATCCAAGCGCTTCGCGTGTTCTGGCAGGGCGAGCCGGCGGCGCGCTTCACCGGGCTCGCGATGGACTACGACCGCTTGGTCGGGCTGCTGGGCGATCTGGAGGGCGAGCCCTTCGTCGAGGTGCTGGGTCGGGTCGGCGCCCTGCAGACGAGACAGGTCGTGGGCGACGGCTCGGCCAAGAACGAGCGGGTGGAGGGCGGCGGCA
>JBCCPD010000267.1:0-5463 GCA_039025075.1 Pseudomonadota bacterium
GCCGCGGGGGGGCGGGGGCGGGTCAGGCCGCCGCGGCCTCGGCGTCGAGGCGCGACTGGGCGTCGAGCCACAGGGCCTCGGCTTTTTCGAGGGCCTCCTCGATTTCGGCGCGCTTCTTCTGCAGGGCCTCATGGCGGCCGGGCTCGGCGGTCTGGTAGAAGTCGGGGTCCATCAGCTTGGCGTCGATCTGACCGCGCATGGCTTCGAGCTTGCCGACCCGCTCCTCGCAGCGCGAGACCTCGCCCCGAAGCTCAGCCAGGACGCGGCGATGGGCGGAGGCGTCGCGCTTGGAGCGCTTGGGGGTCTCGGCCTTGTCGGAAACGCGGGACGAGGCGGCGCGGCCGCCGGCGCCGCGTTCCTTCAGCAGAAGCGCGCGGTAGTCGTCCATGTCGCCGTCGAAGGGCGCGACGGTTCCGTCTTTGACCAACCAGAGGCGGTCGGCCACCGACTCGACCAGGTGGGGGTCGTGGCTCACCAGGATCACCGCGCCTTCGTAGGCGGCGAGGGCCTGGGCGAGGGCGTCGCGGCTTTCGACGTCGAGGTGGTTGGTGGGCTCGTCGAGGACCATCACGTGGGGAGCTTCGCGCGCGGCGAGCATCATCAGGAGGCGCGCCTTCTGGCCGCCCGACAGCCTGTCCACGGCATTGGCGGCGATGTCGGGGCCGATGCCGGCCCTCGCCAGTTCCGAGCGCAGGACCTTGGGCGGCGCGTCTGGGCGGTGCCGCGCCAGATGCTGGAGCGGGGTTTCGCCCTCCACCAGCTCGTCGAGTTGGTGCTGGGCGAAGTAGCCGCATTTGGCGCCGCGGGAGACGGTCCAGCGGCCCTGCATGGGCGCGAGACGGCCGGAGATCAGCTTGGCGAGGGTGGACTTGCCCTGCCCGTTGGCGCCCAGGAGCGCGATGCGGTCGTCCTGGTCCATGCGGAACGTGATCTTCCTCAGCACCGCCTCGCCGTCATAGCCGAGGGTCACGTCCTCGGCCTGCATCAAAGGGGGCGCGAGCTCCGGCGGCGAGGGGAAGGCGAAGCCTGAGACCGAGCCGTCGCGCTGGACCTCGATCGGGTCCATGCGTTCGAGCATCTTGAGGCGGGACTGGGCCTGCTTGGCCTTGGAGGCCTTGTAGCGGAAGCGGTCCACGAAGGACTGCATATGGGCGCGGGCCTTGGCCTGCTTCTCGGCCTGGGCGGCGGCGTGGGCGGCGCGCTGTCGACGCTCCGCCTCGAACTGGTCGTAGGCGCCGCCGTAGAGGGTCAGCTTTCGGTGGTCGAGGTGGAGGATCTGCTCCACCGAGCGGTTGAGGAGGCCGCGGTCGTGGCTGATGACCAGGGCGGTGGAGGGGGTGTCGGCGAGGAAGGCTTCCAGCCAGACGGTCCCTTCGAGGTCGAGGTAGTTGGTCGGCTCGTCCAAGAGAAGAATGTCGGGGCGGCTGAAGAGGGTCGCGGCGAGGGCGACGCGCATGCGCCAGCCGCCTGAGAATTCGGCGCAGGGGCGACGCTGCGCGGCGGCGTCGAAGCCCAGGCCGCGGAGGATGGCGGAGGCGCGGGCCTCGGCCGAGTGGGAGTCGATGGCGGCGAGGCGGTCTTCGCGGAAGGCGATGCGTTCGGGGTCCTCGCTGTCGTCGGCGAGGAGGGCGGCGCGTTCCTCGTCGGCCTCGAGCACCGTGTCGAGGAGGGAGGCGGAGGTCGCCGGCGCCTCCTGCGCGACGCCGCCGAGGCGGGCGGCGCGGGGGATCTCGATCTCGCCGGCCTCGAGCGGCAGCTCGCCCCGGATCAGGCGGAAGAGGGTGGACTTGCCGGTCCCGTTGCGCCCGACGATGCCGACGGTCTTGCCCGGCTGGACGGTGGCCGAGGCCGCCTCGAAAAGCGGCTTGCCGGCCATGGCGAAGGTGATGCTGCGGATCGCGATCATGGGCCGGGGGCGTAGCGCGGAACGGCGCGCGGGGGAAGCGGCGCGGCGCGGGGACCGGCGGCCGGGGCCGCGGCGAGGACGGCGCCTTGGTCGAATGTGGCCGCGATGCCTTTTCGAAATGCCATCCCACGCATGCGATAAACCACAGGTTGCAGGCCGCTTTGGAACGGTTCATAGTTTCAACAAAGACGTCGCCTGGAACAAGGATGGGCCGCGTGAAGGACAATCTGCCAGACCGTTCGACCCGCGAAGAGAGGGAGCGCCGCGAAGCGGCCTTGTTCGACGCCTTGGGGGCCATTCTGCGCCTGCCGACATCGGAATCCTTGCCCATCGCCGGGTTCGCGGCGGGGTTGACCGCGGCGCATATGGCGGACGTGGCGGCGATGGAGACGCCGGAGAACGCGGCGGCCGCGCGGGAGGCTCTGCTGCGTCTGCACGAGGAGACGCGGGACCTGCTGCAGTCGCTGGACGAGACCGGTCGCCTGCCTTCGGAGATGCTGCGCGGGGCGTCCTAGGGGCGGGCCCTTCCCCCGGCGAGCGGCGCGGAGGCCGCGGGCCGTCGCCTTGGGCGCGGCGCGGCCGCGTCAGGCGCCTTCTACGATCTGAGCGTCCATTTCGGCGATGCCCGCGCGCAAGGTCTTCGCGTGCTGATAGGCGGGGCCGTCGTACCAGGCTTGGGCCGCGGCGCGGTCCGGGAATTCCAGAACCACCATGCGGCGCGGGTCGCCGGTCCCCTCCAACGTGGTCATGTCTCCGCCCCGGATCAGGTAGCGGCCGCCTGCCTCGGCGATGGAGGCCTGGGCGGCGGCCTTGTAGGCCTCGTAGGCCTGAGGGTCCGAGACGGTGGCGCGGACGACGACGTAGGCGGTCATGATCAGGTCTCCTGAATCTCGGGGGCCGCGTCTTCGGCGAGGGGGCGGCGATGGTGCAGCACGAAGGAGCGGGCGGAAAAGATCAGCGCGTCCTTCTGGTTGAAGCCCTCGTAGCGCCAGCCGACGAGGCCGAAGCGGGGCCGGGATTTCGAAGCGCGCACGCTTTCCACGGTGATGAGGCCGCGGATCGTGTCGCCGGGGCGGACCGGGGCGGGCCAGCGCAGCTCCTCCATCCCCGGGGAGCCGGCGGAGGAGGGGTTGGCGATGCGTTCGGCGTGCCACAGGCGGAAGAAGGTGGAGAGGGTCTGAAAGCCCGAGGCGATGAGACCGCCATAGGGGCCGGCCTTGGAGGCTTCGAGATCCAGGTGGAACGGTTGCGGATCGTAGCGGAAGGCGAAATCGAGGATCGAGGCTTCGGTGAAGGTGGCGCCTTCGGTGCGCCAGGACTGGCCTTCGGCGAAATCCTCAAACCACCAGTCGCGGTCGGTCGTGGGGCGACCGGCGTTTTCGGGGGCCATCAGGCGGCCTCCTGCCGCTGGTAGAAGAGAAGGTCGAGCGGCGGGGCGTCGCCGGTCAGGCGGGTGAGGATCATGTGCGCTTGGCCGCGGTGGTGGGTCTGGTGGTTGAAGAAGTGCGACATGGCCGGGGCGAGGACCTGGGTCATGGTCTTCGGGCCGGTGATGGTGGTGTAGGTGATCTGAGCGTCGAGATCGGCCTGCGAGAGGCCGTCCACCCATTGCAGGATGTCGGCGTCCTGCGCTTCGCGCGCGGCGCGAAGCTCGGCCAGGGGCTCGTGCATCATGCCGTCGAGCGGGATCTTGGGCTGGGGCCAGGAGCGGAAGCGGGCCATCCACAGCACGTCGGCGACGAGGATGTGGTTCAGGGTGCGCTGGAGGGAGCCGAAGAAGGCGCCCTCGTCGCGCTCGTAGGCCTCCTGCGGGAGCTCGGCGGCGGCGTCGTAGAGGGTGACGTTGGCCCAGGCGTTGTAGCGGGCGAACATGGTGAAATGCGCTTTCATGGGGAGCCCCTGCATGTTAACGCGCGCCCGGACTTCGCGGGCGGGGTCCCTGACCCGCCCTTGGCATGAGACGACGGGAGCCCCTGACATGGCCGTGACGCGCACTTTCTCCATCATCAAGCCGGACGCGACGGCGCGCAACCTGACCGGCGCGATCAACGCCAAGCTGGAGGAAGCGGGCCTGCGCATCGTGGCGCAGAAGCGGATCCAGATGACCGCGGCCCAGGCCGGCAAGTTCTACGAGGTGCATGCGGAGCGGCCGTTCTATGGCGAGCTGTGCGAGTTCATGGCCTCGGGCCCCGTCGTCGTGCAGGTGCTGGAGGGCGAGGACGCGGTGGCGAAGAACCGCGAAGTGATGGGCGCGACCAACCCCGCCGAGGCGGCCGAGGGCACGATCCGCAAGGAATTCGCGCTGAGCATCGGCGAGAACAGCGTGCACGGGTCGGACAGCGAGGAGAACGCGACCGTCGAAATGGCCTATTTCTTCAGCGGGACCGAGATCGTCGGCTGATCGGACCCGCCCGACGCCGACCGCGGGGCCGCGCCGTCGGGGCGCGGCCCTTCGTCGTTCCCGAGCGGCGCGCGACGCGCGAGGCTGGACGTTCGCCCCCGGTTCATCTGCGGGGCCTTCATGTGAACGTCGCGCAGGGGCCTCGCTCGTGCGGGCGGGCGCGCGGCGATGGACGGGATCGAAGGACAAGAACGTGACTCAACGCATGAAAATCGCCGCGGCCGGCCTGACCGCTTCGACGTTTCTGGCCGCGGGGCCGGCCTCGGCGACGTTCGTCGAGGCCTCGCTGGCGGAGATCGGCGACGATCTGGTCTTCGAGTTCGAGGGAACGGTGGATACGACCGGGCTGGGCCTGTTCGGCGGCTTTCTGCCTCGGCCGAACGAGATCGCGCCCTCCGATCCCTACATCACGTCGCTGCCTGGCAATTTTTCGTTCTATGAGGAGTTCGACGGCGTCTTCCCGAGCTTCGGGCCCGGCGGCCTGGTCGCCTACCCGCAGCCGTTGCAATCGTTGGCGACGGGCGACGCGTTCGGCTTTCTCGGCGACGGCTCCCTCGGGCAGATCTACGTGCCGGTCGGATATGCGTCGGGCGAGCCGTTGTCGGGCTCGGCGACGTTCTTCGATCTGACGCTGGCGGATATCGGGGCCGAGGAAGGCGTCTATGTCGGGAGCATCGGCGCCACCACGATCGAGTTCACGGTCGGGGGCGACGGTCTGGGCGGGACGAGCGAGGTGCCCCTGCCCGCGGCCGCGTGGCTGATACTGTCGGCGCTGGGGGCCTTGGCGGCGATCCGCCGGCGCGCCTGAGGCGTCGGGTCCGCGTCGGGGTCGACCTCGGGCGCAGGGGTCGAGGTCGGGGCGACGGCGGCCTTTATCGCAGAGCGCGGTCGGGCTACGCTTGCGCGGGTCGGTAGAGCGTATCAGCGAGGTCGCGGTTGTGATGAGTTTCGCGAAGAGCGTCGGCGCGGCGGCGGTTGCCGTTCTGGTTTCGGCGAGCGGGGCCGACGCGGCGGTCATTCTCAATCTCGACACCCAAGATCCGCCGGAAGGCCAGACCGACTTCCAGGACGATTTCGTGCAGGACGGCGACCGCGCCGTGGCCGGGCCGTTCGGGATCACCTTTCGGAACATCGTGACGCCGGTCTTTCCCGACCC
>JBCCPD010000268.1:0-5364 GCA_039025075.1 Pseudomonadota bacterium
CCCGGCGGTATTTCAGGGCCGTGCATAAGGATTGAGCAGTGACCCTTCGGATCGGCGACATCGGCCTCGCGGACCCCGTGCTTCTGGCGCCCATGGCCGGAATCACCGATCTGCCGTTCCGACGTCTCGCCGCCGACTTCGGCGCCCCCTACACCGTGTCGGAGATGATCGGCTCGCGCGAGGTCTCCTTGGGCGACGTCAAGGCCCGCGGCCGCGCCGCGCTGCGCGCCGGCGCCGAAGCCGCCGCCCCCGAAGCCATCCAGATCGCCGGTCGCGACCCCCGATGGATGGCCGAGGCCGCCCGCCTCGCCGAGGATTTCGGCGCTCCCGTCATCGACATCAACATGGGCTGCCCCGCCAAGAAGGTCACCGGCGGCCTCTCCGGCTCCGCCCTCATGCGCGACCTGGACCACGCCCTGCGCCTCATCGAGGCCACGGCCGAAGCGACCTCCCGCCCCGTCACCCTCAAGACCCGCCTCGGCTGGGACGACGAAACCCTCAACGCCCCCGACCTGGCGCGGCGGGCGGAGGCCGCCGGCGTCAAGCTGCTGGTGATCCACGGCCGCACCCGGCAGCAGTTCTACAAAGGCGCCGCCGACTGGGCCGCGATCCGCAAGGTGGTCGACGCCGTCTCCATCCCCGTCGTCGCTAACGGCGACATCCTGAACGCCGACGACGCCCGCCGGGCGCTCGCCGCCTCAGGCGCCGCCGGCGTGATGGTCGGCCGAGGCGCCCGCGGCCGCCCTTGGCTCCCCGCGCAGATCGCCGCCGCCCTCGCCGGCCGCGCCGTCCCCGAAGAACCGCGCGGCCGCGCCAGGGCCGAGATGATCGCCGCCCATCAAGACGCCATGCTCTCCCACTATGGTCGCGACGTAGGCCTGCGCTGCGCCCGCAAGCACCTCGGCTGGCATCTGGAGACCCTGGCGGGAACCGACGCCCTGCGCGCCCGCCTGATGCGCGAGACCGAGCCCGACGCCGTGCGCCGCGCCCTGCTCGAAGAGCTGCCGGACCGTCCGTCCGCGGCCGCGGACGCGCCTGCCAAGGCGCTCGCCGCATGACGGCCAAGAACGCCTCCGCCCCTGACGGCGCCCCCCAAAGCGCCCCGCCGCTCGACTGGCAGGCGGTCTGGAACGCCGTGCCGTTCCCCGCGCTTCTGATCGGCGAGGGCGACGCCTTCGCCGCCGCCAACCCCGCGGCGGAGGTCTTCTTCGGCCTCTCGGACCGCTCGCTCAGAAAGCGCGACGTGGCGGGCATGTTCGGCGAGGCCTCGCGCGTCGCCGATCTCGTCGCCTCCATCCGCCGCGGCGCCCATTCCCTGGGCGAGCACGCGCTGGAGCTCGCCCTCGCCGACCAGCCCCCGGTCCTCGCCGACGTCCACGTGGCGGTTCTCGGCGACGGCGTCCCCGGCGACGGGATCGCCTTCATCCTCCTGATGATCCAGCCCCAATCCATCGCCGCCAAGATGGACCGCACGCTCTCGCACCGGAACGCCGCCCGCTCCGTCACCGGCATGTCCGCCATGCTGGCCCATGAGATCAAGAACCCGCTGGCCGGCATCTCCGGAGCCGCTCAGCTTCTGGCCATGCAGCTCGGCGACGCCGACGTGGAGCTGACGGATCTGATCCGCGAAGAGGCCGAGCGCATCGCCGCGCTCCTGGAAAAAGTGGAGGTCTTCGGCGACGACCGTCCGCCCCCGCGCGAGCCGGTGAACATCCACGACATCCTCGACCGCGCCGTGCGCGTCGCCAAGGCCGGCTTCGCCGACCATGTCCGCTTCGCCGAGGATTTCGACCCCTCGCTCCCCCCCACGGTCGGCGACGGCGACCAGCTGATCCAGGTCTTCCTCAACCTGCTGAAAAACGCGGCCGAGGCGACGCCCAAAATCGGCGGCCAGATCACCGTGCGCACAGCCTTCCGCCCCGGCATCCGCATGGCCGCCCCCGGCGGCTCGCCCGTCTCCCTGCCGCTCGAGGTCTCCATCTCCGACAACGGCTCGGGCGTGCCCGAGACGGTCAAGCGCGACATCTTCGAGCCCTTCGTGACCTCCAAGGCCACCGGCACCGGCCTCGGCCTCGCCCTCGTCTCCAAGATCGTCACCGACCACGGCGGCGTCGTCGAATGCCAGTCCGACCCCGGCTGGACCACCTTCAAGGTCCTGCTCCCGGTCTGGAAGGACCGCCCCGCCGCCGCCCTCGAAACCGCCCGCCAGACCGCGAAAGGCCCTGAAGGATGAGCGCGCGCATGACCGGAACCGTCCTCGTCGCCGACGACGACCGCGCCATCCGCACGGTCCTCTCCCAGGCCCTCACCCGCGCCGGCTGCCGCGTCCGCTCCACCGGCTCGGCCACCACCCTTTGGCGCTGGATCGAGGACGGAGAGGGCGACTGCGTCGTCACCGACGTCATGATGCCCGACGGCGACGCGCTCGACATCCTGCCCGCCGTCCGCCGCAAGCGCCCCGCGCTCCCGGTGATCGTGATGAGCGCCCAGAACACCATGCTCACCGCCATCCGCGCGGCCGAGGTCGGCGCCTACGAGTACATGCCCAAGCCCTTCGACCTGCGCCAGGTGATCGACCAGGTCTCCCGCGCCCTCGACGGCGCCCGCAAGGAGGACGCGAACGGCGAAGACCCCGCCCCCCGGGACGAGGGCCTCCCGATCATCGGCCGCTCCCCGGCCATGCAGGACGTCTACCGCATCATGGCGCGCTTGATGAACACGGACCTGACCGTGATGATCAACGGCGAGTCCGGCACCGGCAAAGAACTTGTCGCCCGCGCCCTGCACAATTTCGGCTGGCGCAAGGACGGCCCCTTCGTCGCCGTCAACATGGCCGCCATCCCCCGCGACCTCATCGAAACCGAGCTCTTCGGCCACGAACGCGGCGCCTTCACCGGCGCCACCGAGCGCATGGCCGGCAAGTTCGAGGCGGCCGCCGGCGGCACCCTTTTCCTCGACGAAATCGGCGACATGCCGCCCGACGCGCAGACCCGCCTCCTCCGGGTCCTCCAGGACGGCCAGTTCACCCGCATCGGCGGCCGCACCCCCATCAAGGCCGACGTGCGCGTCATCGCCGCCACCCACCAGGACCTGCGCGCCCTGATCAATGAGGGCTCCTTCCGCGAAGACCTCTTCTACCGCATCAACGTCGTCCCCATCCGCCTCCCCCCGCTCCGCGACCGCACCGAAGACATCCCCGACCTCGCCCGCGCCTTCCTCCGCAAAGCCGAAACCGAGGGCCTCCCGAAAAAATCCATCGCGCCCGAGGCGCTCGACGCCCTCAAGGCCCAGCCCTGGCCCGGCAACGTGCGCGAGCTGGAAAACCTGATGAAGCGCCTCGCCGCCCTCGTCGCGGACGAGATCATCGGCCTGCAGGACGTCGAGGACGAGCTCGCCGCCCGCCCCGTCGTCTCCCCGTCCGAGCCCGAGCGCGCCGCCTCCCTCGGCGCCTCGGTCGAGGCTCACCTGCGCGCCTATTTCCAGCTTCACGGCGACGCCCTGCCGCCCCCGGGCCTCTACGACCGCATCCTCAAGGAGGTGGAGATGCCGCTCATCGCGCTCACCCTCGCCTCCACCCGCGGCAACCAGCTTCGCGCCGCGGATCTGCTGGGCATCAACCGCAACACCCTGCGCAAGAAGATCCGAGAGCTGGACATCCCGGTCACCCGCGGAAAAACACTGATGTAGGTTTGCAACAGAGCGCCAAAGGCCGCATAGTCGCGCCACGGCCACAGCCAGGCCGCCCGCTCAGCTCGCCCGGGCCGCGGCCTCCGCCGGCCCGAGATCGACCCGCAGCCCACGCCCAGACGCTCTGGAGAGCCGATTGGACGCCCAAGCCGATCCGCCCGCCGCCCCTCGCGCCCGCGCCCCGCTCGACGCGCTGACCGCTCCGCTGGCGGCCTTGGCGCGCGGCGACATCTCCCGCCAGGCCCGCGCGCGCATCACCGCCGTGATCGCTCTGATCGGCGTCATGCTCGCCGCCGCCACCGCCTGGGTCCTGGGCGAAGGGGCGGACGCGCTCTCCCCCTCCGGCTGGCCGCGCCAGAATCTCCAGCGCGCCATCCTGCTGGCGGATCTGGTCTACCTGCTGGCCCTGGCCGGCCTCGTGGTCCTGCGAGTCGCCGCCCTCGTCTCGGCCCGCCGCGCCCAATCCGCCGGCTCCCGCCTGCACCTGCGCCTCGCCACGGTCTTCGCGGTCATGGCGCTGGCGCCGACGATCCTGGTGGCCATCTTCGCCACCATCACCGTCTCCTACGGCATCGAAGGCTGGTTTTCGCAGCAGGTCGGCGCGGTCGTCCGCAACTCCCTCGTCACCGCCGAATCCTACGAACAAGAACACCGCCGCCGCATCACGTCCGAGATCCAGGCCATGGCCTCGGTCCTCAACCGCGAAGGCGCCCGCGGCATCCCCGACGGCCTGCTGGGAGAGGTCCTGCGCCAAGAAGCCTCCGACCGCGGCTTCCCCCTCGCCTACATCTTCGACAGCAATCTCGAACTGATCGCCCGCGGCGAGTTCTCGTATCTGTTCTCCTTCACCCCGCCGACCCGCGACGCGCTGCAAGCCGCCCGCGACGGCCGCATCGTGGTGGTCTCCGACCTCGACGACAGCGAAATCCGAGCCCTCGTCTACCTGCCGGAATTCTTCGACTACTACCTGCTGGTCGCCCGCCGGGTGGACGGCAACGTGCTGTCTCTGCTCGATGAAACCCGCGACACCGTCCAGCTTTACGAGCGCCTGGAAACCTCCCGAGACTCCATCCTCATCGAGTTCGCCGCCCTCTACGTCGGCTTCGCCCTCGTCGTCACCCTCGCCGCCACCTGGGCGGGGCTCTGGTTCGCCGAGCGTCTCTCCCGCCCCGTCGGCCGGCTCGCCGGCGCCGCCCAGCGGGTGGGGGCGGGGGACCTCGACGTGCGCGTGAAGGAACCTCGCGGCGACGACGAGATCGCCGTCCTCTCCCGCGTCTTCAACCGCATGACCGAGCAGGTCAAAGGCCAGCGCGACGCTCTCGTCGCCATGAACCAGGAAACCGAAGCCCGCCGCCGCTTCACCGAAACCGTCCTCGCCGGCGTCACCGCCGGCGTCGCCCGCCTCGACCCCGAAGGCCGCGTGGACCTCCTGAACGAAGCCGGAGCCGACCTTCTCGGCCTCGCGCCGGCCGAGGCGTTGGGAAAACCCCTGGCCGAAGCGGCGCCGATCTTCTCCGATCTGTTCGAGGAGGCCCGCCGCCGCCGCTCCGGCCTCGCCACCGACCGCATCCATGGCGCCCACGGCGAGCAGGAGCATGACTTCCTCGCCCGCATCGCCCGCACGCCGGGCGAGGCGGGCTCCGACGGCTACGTCCTTACCTTCGACGACATGACCGA
>JBCCPD010000269.1:0-5358 GCA_039025075.1 Pseudomonadota bacterium
CGAGGCGTTGCGCATCATCTGGTATTCCTTGTCCGTCAGGGTCAGCGCCGGGGCGACGGTGATCGAGTCGCCCGTTTGCACGCCCATCGGGTCCACGTTCTCGATGGAGCAGACGATGATGCAGTTGTCCGCCTTGTCGCGGACCACCTCCATCTCGAACTCCTTCCAGCCCAAAAGGCTTTCATCTATAAGGATTTGGCTGACCGGGGAGGCGTCGAGCCCGCCCCGGCAGATGGCCTCGTAGTCGGCCCGGTTGTAGGCCACGCCGCCCCCGGTTCCGCCCAAGGTGAAGGCGGGGCGGATGATCGCCGGAAGGCCGATGTCGGGGAGGGCGGACATGGCTTCGTCCATCGATTCGACGACCACGGCCTTGGGGTTTTCGAGGCCGATCCGGTCCATCGCCTCGCGGAAAAGCTTGCGGTCCTCGGCCATCTCGATGGCCTCGCGCTTGGCGCCGATCAGCTCCACGCCGTGCTTTTCGAGGGCGCCCATGTCGGCGAGCGCCAGGGCGCAGTTGAGCGCGGTCTGGCCGCCCATGGTGGGGAGCAGCGCGTCGGGCTTTTCGCGGGCGATGATGCGCTCGACCACCTCGGGCGTGATCTGCTCCACGTAGGTGGCGTCGGCCATGTCCGGATCGGTCATGATCGTGGCGGGGTTGGAGTTGACCAGGATCACCCGAAAACCCTCTTCCCTCAATGCCTTGCAGGCCTGGGCGCCGGAATAGTCGAACTCGCAGGCCTGACCGATGACGATGGGCCCGGCGCCGATGATGAGGATCGATCGGATGTCGTTCCGCTTGGGCATGCTCGCTCCGCATCGGGCCGCGAGGCGCTGGGCGCGTCGCGGCGGGGCAGGGGTCGGAGGTCGGTGGACCGGGGCGGGTTATAGCCGCGGGCGCGCCGGGCGCAATGAGCGGCGGGCGGCGAAGGGCTCTGAGACGGGTCTGGGAGGGCTTGGGACGGGCGCCGACACGGGCGGAGACGGCGCCATCCAGGGCGCCCGAAGGCCGATTTCAGGGCCGAAACGAGAAGGAAGTTCCGGTTTCGTTCGGCGCGAAACGCGGCGGTTTCGCCGCGATTCCGGTCCGAAAATGGACTGGAACGGCGCGAAAACGGCCCTCGGAACGGTGGAAAACGGGCTTGGAACGCTCCGAAACCGGAGGCTGGAGGCCGCGGATCGGCGCGAAAACGCGCGCCGATCCGACCTTCGGACCGCGTCTTGCAGGCGACATCGGCCCCCTGAACTCGGATTGTCCGGCGATTTCAGGGCGTTTTTCGCCGCGCCGAGGCCTATGCTGCGTGCCGATCGCTCGCCGAACCGAGGAAACGACCATGGCCGCCGGCGCCGAAACAGGCTTCTTGGAGACCGCCGCCGTGTTCCTGGGGGCCGCCGTGGTGGCCGTTCCGCTGTTCAAACGGCTGCAGATGGGCTCGGTCATCGGCTATCTGGCGGCCGGAGCGGCCATCGGACCTTTCGGCTTGAGGCTGGTTTCGGAGGTCGAGACGGTCGTCGGCTTCGCGGAATTCGGCGTCGTTCTGCTTCTGTTCGTCATAGGGTTGGAGCTGCGGCCGGCCCGATTGTGGCGTCTCCGGGTGGAGATCTTCGGCCTCGGCGCCGCTCAGGTGGGCGCGACGACGGCGGCTCTGATCGTCCCGCTGCTGATCTTCGGCTTCGGTTTCGGCCCGGCGCTGTCGGTGGCCTCGGCGCTGGCGCTGTCCTCGACCGCCTTCGCGGTGCAGTTGCTGCGGGAACGGGGGGAGCTGTCGCTGCCTTTCGGCAACCGCGCGTTCTCGATTCTGCTGTTTCAGGACCTGGCCATCGTGCCGCTTTTGGCCCTGGTGACCATTCTGGCGCCCGGCGGGGACGAGGGCGGGATGTCCGGCACGCAGCAATTCGTGGTCGCCGTGGCGGCGGTCGGCGCGCTGATCCTGGTGGCGCGGTTCGGTCTGCAGCCGCTGTTCGTGCTGGTGGCGAGGTCCAAGGCGGACGAGGTCTTCACCGCCACGGCGCTTCTGGTGGTCATCGGCTCGTCGCTTTTGATGCACGCGGTGGGCCTGTCGATGGCCATGGGGGCCTTCATCGCCGGGGTTCTGCTGGCCGAGACCGAGTTCAGGCACCAGCTGGAGGCGGATATCGAGCCGTTCCGCGGGCTGCTGCTGGGCCTGTTCTTCATGTCCTTCGGCATGACCATCGATTGGAGCGTCGTGGCCGCCCATTGGGCGACGGTGCTGTTCGGATCGCTGGGTTTGTTCGCGGTCAAGGGCGCGATCCTCCATCGGCTGACGCGGTGGATGGGCTCGCCCCATGAGGACGGGCTGCGCATCGCCGCGACGCTGGGTCAGGGCGGGGAGTTCGCCTTCGTCCTGTTCGCCGCGGCGGTGCTGTCGGGGCTGCTGGACAGCGAGACCCGCTCGATCCTGTCGGCGCTGGTGACCGCCTCGATGGTGGTGACGCCTTTCGCGATCCGCGGGGTGGAGCGGCTGCTGCCGGACGGCGAGGAGGAGGCTGAGGGCGAGGACATGAAGGATGTCTCCCACGCGCCCAAGACCTCGATCCTGGTGGCGGGGTTCGGGCGCGTGGGGCAGGTGGTGGCGCGGGTGATGCGCCTTCGCGGCTACGACGTGACGCTGATCGACAACTCCCCGCGGCGGATTCGCATGGCGGCGACCTTCGGCAACCAGGTCTACTACGGCGACGCGACGCGGACGGACGTTCTGCGCACCGCGGGGGCGGAGACGGCCGACATCATCTTTCTGTGCATCGACGACCGGGACGGCGCGCGCGAGGCGGTCGCTCGGATTCGCGAGCGGTTTCCCAACGCGCGCATCTTCGTCGACACCTACGACCGCTTTTCGGAGTGGGAGCTGCGCGAGGCGGGCGCCCATGAGGTGGTGCGCGAGACCTTCGAGAGCGCCGTGGCCCTGGCGCGCCTGGGCCTGGAGGCGATGGGCGACGGCGAGGTGGCGGACGACCTGATCGAGGAGTTCCGCAAGCGCGACGCGGAGCTGGCGCGCCTGCAGAACGAGTACGGCGCCGAGGCGGGGCTGGAGAAGCTGCGCGAGAAATACTCGCTGGAGACGCCGGGCTGAGCGGCGGGGCGCGCGACCGGCGGCGCCAAAGTGGCGCCGGTTCGTCGTCGATCCCTCATCGTCGCGTCATCCGCCCCGGCTAGCCTATCCACGTCTGCGTCGTCGCGGCGCCGTCCCACGACCCAATCGACAGGAAACGCCAGCCATGGATCGCAAAACGATCATCGCCAGCGAAGAGCACGGCAATCGCGCCGAAGCCTTCGAGGCCTTCGACGACATTCCCACCAATCCGCATCTGGGAAACACGATCGGCGACGTGATCAACCGCCGCTACGGCCGGCGCGACGTGCTGCGCGGGGCGCTGGGGGTTTCCGCCGCGACGGCGCTGTTCGGCTCCAGCGCGCTGATCGCGCCGCGCCAGGCCGCCGCCGCGACCGCCGCCGACAGCCGCTACGTGTTCGACGAGCTGCCCTGGGGCAATGACGAGCGCCACCATATCGCCGACGGCTACGACGCGGACGTGCTGCTGCGCTGGGGCGACCCGATCACCGCCGACGGCGCGCCGTTCGACCCGCAGGATCAGAGCGCGGAAAAGCAGCTCAAGCAGTTCGGCTACAACAACGATTATGTCGGCTATGCGGAGATCGAGCCGGGGCGCGGCATGCTCTGCGTCAACCATGAATACACCAACGAGGAGGTCATGGTCCCCGGCCTCGGCCGTCAGGACCGGGCCGGCTTCGAGGGCATGACCCGGGAGCTGGTGGACATCGAGATGGCCGCCCATGGCGGCACGGTGGTCGAGATCGCGCGCAGCGGCGACGGCAAGTGGTCCGTCGATCGGAACGGCCCGCGCAATCGCCGCATCTCGACGCTCTCGACCGAGATGACGTTGGACGGGCCGGCGGCGGGGCATGACCGGCTGACGACCAATGCCGATCCGACAGGGCTGAGGGTCATCGGCACGGTCAATAACTGCGCCGGCGGCATGACGCCCTGGGGCACCTGGTTGATGGCCGAGGAGAATTTCCACGGCTATTTCTGGACGGACGTGGTGGACGGCGACGGACGGCCCGACCTCAGCGGCCAGGCTGAAGCGGCGTCGATGAAGCGCTACGGCGTGCCGGGGCGCTGGTACGCCTGGGGCAAGTTCCACGACCGCTTCAACATCGACAAGGAGCCGAACGAGTCGAACCGCTTCGGCTGGATCGTCGAGGTCGACCCGATGAACCCGGACGCGACCCCGATCAAGCACACCGCGCTGGGCCGTTTCCGGCATGAGGGGGCGGAGACGACCGTCGCCTCGGACGGCCGGCTGGTGATCTACTCGGGCGACGACAACCGCTTCGACTACCAGTACAAATGGGTGTCGGCGGAGGCGGTGACGGCGGAAAACTCGGTCTTCGGCTCGTCGCTGCTGTCCGAGGGCACGCTCTACGCGGCGCGGTTCAACGACGACGGCACGGTGGATTGGCTGCCGCTGGTCCACGGCGAAGGCCCGCTGACGGCGGAGAACGGGTTCGCGAGCCAGGCCGACATTTCCATCGACACGCGGCTGGCGGCGGACGCCCTGGGCGCGACGCCGATGGATCGGCCCGAGGACGCGGAGCCGCGCGGCGACGGCGCGGTCTACATCATGCTGACCAACAACACGCGTCGGAAGGCGGATCAGGTCGATGCGGCCAACCCGCGGGCGAGGAGCCGCTTCGGCCATATCATCGAGATCAAGGAGGACGGCGGCGCCCATTCGGCGACCCGCGGAACCTGGGAGATCCTGGTGAAGTGCGGCGATCCGAACGTGGCCGAGGTCGGCGCGCAGTGGAACCCGGAGACGTCGGAGAACGGCTGGTTCGGCTCGCCGGACAATTGCGCCATCGACGCGGACGGGCGGCTGTGGATCTCCACCGATCAGGGCGGGAACTGGGGCAGGACCGGCAAGTCGGACGGGCTTTATGCGCTGGAGACGGAAGGGGCGCTGCGGGGCCACTCGAAGCTGTTCTTCCGCTGCCCGGTCGGGGCCGAGCTCTGCGGGCCCTATTTCACCGAGGATCAGGAGACGCTGTTCCTGGCGGTGCAGCATCCGGGCACGGACGGCACCAAGGACTTCGTGGGGTTCGAGCGGAACTCCACCTTCGAGGACCCGGCGACCCGCTGGCCCGACTTCCAGGACGGCATCCCGCCGCGGCCCTCGGTGGTGGTGGTGACCAAGCGGGGCGGCGGCAAGATCGGCGCGTGACCCGGTCGGTTCGAGCCGAGACCGCCGGAGGGCGGCCCAGGGGGTCGCCCTCATCGCGCGAGGCCCCGGAGGCGGCGCGCCGCCGAGCGCCCCGAG
>JBCCPD010000270.1:0-5357 GCA_039025075.1 Pseudomonadota bacterium
CTCGGCTGGGGTCTGCCGGCCGCCATGGGCACGGCGCTCGCCGAGCCCGAGACGTTGGTCGTCGCCACCATGGGCGACGGCTCCTACGTCTTCGCGAACCCCGTCGCCTGCCACCAGATGATCGAGGCGCTGGATCTCGCCTTCGTCATCCTCGTGCTCAACAACGCCGAATGGGGCGCGGTCCGGCAGTCGGTGAAGGGGCTCTACCCCGACGGCCATGCCGCGCGGGCCAACGCCATGCCGCTGACCTCCCTCGCCCCATCGCCCGACTTCTCCGCCATCGCCCAGGCCTCCCGCGCCTGGGCCCGGCGGGTCGAGACCGGCGCGGACCTCCCCGCCGCGCTCGCAGAGGCCGTTCGAATCGCCGCCAAGGAAAGACGTTGCGCCCTCCTCGACCTGAAAGTCGCCCCGGACTGACGTTCCCGATGGACGCCGCCCCCTGGCGCGAGGCCCCCTCTCTCCGCTAGCCTGCCGGCAAAACGCATCCCGGGGAGGAGCCCAGACATGACCGCCCACCAGCCCGATTTCGCCGCCCGCGCCAAGGCCGAGGCCGCCCGCTTCAAAGGCCTGCCCCGCTACCACTTCGTCGGTGGCAACAACGACGCTGAGGCGCTGCCCGTCGACGCACTCGCCGCCGCCGCGGCCGAGGCGGTCGCCGAAGAGGGCCGCGGCCTCGCCATGTATTTCTCCGGCGGCTCCCCTCTGGGCCATGCCGGCCTGCGCGGCTTCATCGCCCAGGCTTTGCAGGACCGCGCCGGCTTGGACGCGGACCCCGAAGAGATCCTGATGGTTTCGGGCTCGCTCCAAGCGCTTGACCTCGTCAACGGCGCCCTGCTGGAGCCCGGCGATCGCGTCCTGACCGAGCTCGAGACCTATGGCGGCGCCCTCTCCCGCATCCGCGCCTTCGGGGCCGAGCCCGTCGGCGTCGCCACCGACGATGACGGCATGAACCCTCAGTCCCTGCGCGCCGCGCTCGCCGCCGGCCCCAAGCCCAAATACCTTTACCTGATCCCCACCGTGCAAAACCCCACCGGCACCATCATGTCCGAGGCGCGCCGCCGCGAGATCCTCGCCATCGCCGCCGAGCACGACCTGACGATCTTCGAGGACGACTGCTACGCCGACCTCGTCTTCACCGGCCGAAAACGCCCGCCCGCCTTCCGCGCGCTCGACGACAGCGGGCGGGTGATCTACTGCGCCAGCTTTTCGAAGAACATCGCGCCCGGCCTGCGCGTCGGCTTCGTCACGGCGGACTGGCCGATCCTCTCGCGCCTTCTGCCGCTGAAGACGGACGCGGGCTCGGGCATGGTGGAGCAGGCCATGCTCGCCCGTTTCGCGCCGGCCGCCTTCGACGGCCATGTCGACCGGCTGATCGAGGCGCTCAAGGCGAAGGCCGACGCGATGATGGAGGCGGTGGACCGCGAGTTCGGCGCCGTCGCCGAGTACCGCCGCCCCGACGGCGGCATTTTCCTCTGGGTCACGCTGCCCGACAGCGTCGACACCTCGAAGCTCGCCCAGGCCGCCGCCGCCGAAGGCGTCGCCATCAACCCCGGCGCCGAGTGGTGCGCCGACGCCGAGCACGGCCGCCACCGCCTGCGCCTGTGCTTCGCCAACCCCTCCAAGCAGGACATCGACGAGGGCGTGGCGGTGCTGGCCGAGGTCTGCCGCCGCGAGTTCGGCCTGCCGGAGCGCTCGGCCAACGTCGCGGCGAGCTGAGGGGGCCTCGCCTCCGGGGGCCTTGAGCCCCCATCGGCTCGCGCGCTTTCGCGCGGGCGCCTGGATCGGCAGGCGTCGGAGCGGCTTGAAGGAAGAGCGCTGCTTGCTGGGGAAGAGCCCAGGGGCTCTTGATCGAGCGTCCGCCGAGTCGTCCGCCGCCTCAAGGCCAAGCCCCGCCGAAGAGGCGGGGTCGCTCCGCTTCGCTGCGCGAGCCTTGACCCGGCGAACGACTCGGCCCGCGTCGCTTATCGAAGGGAGCGCCGGGGTCGCAGCCGCGTAGGGCAGGGTTCACTCCGCCGCTTCGCCGCCCTCCGCGGCGCGCAGGTAGGGAGATCCCTCCGGCAGCAGCGCCGGATCAACCTCGACCTCGACCTCGCCCAGCAGCAGAAAACTCAGCGTCTTGCCATGCCGGTCAAGGCCCAGGCTGCGGTTCACCCCGCCGTCCAGCACGCCCTCGATCAAGAAGTTGAACGCTTTCAGGTTCGGCAGGTCGAACCGCGTCACCCGCGTCGCGCCCAGATGCCGAAAGACCGCGCGCACACGCGCCTCGGTCACCTGCTCGGCCAGCACCGGCCAGGCTTCATCGCGATAACAGATAACCGAGACGTTGGACGCATCGCCCTTGTCCCCCGCCCGCCCGTGCGCCACCGCGTGCAGCGGAACCCGGATCACGACACCAGCTCCGCACGCGCCCTCACCTGGTCGCGCGGCACCAGCACCGAAGCCGTCGCCACCTGCGGCGTGACATAGCCGCGGAACCCCCCGCCCGCCGCCGGCCCCGAGCAGTAGAGCGAGTTCACCTCGTCCACCAAGGTCTGCGCCGAAGCCCGATCCGGCGCCATCATCGCCGCCCGCATCCGGTACTCGCCGTCCAGCGGCAGCCCCCGCGCATCGGTCCGCGCCAGATCCCCCCGGTCGTGCACCGCACCGGCCCCGAGAATGTCGAACCCCGCCCGGTGCTGCACGCCGAGGCTCCGAAGCCGCTCCGCCACCACGTCGGCGGCGAGCCGCGCGCGGGCGTAGCCGTTGGGCCCGGCATAGGTCAGCTCGCCCTCGCCCAAAAAGCCGGCCTCCACGCAGACCGTCGCCTTCAGGGTCTTCGGCGGCCTGCGCCCCCGCGCGCCGGTCACCCGCACTCGGTTCGGCCCCTCCTGCTCCAGCGCCACGCCCGTCACATCGAGCGTCACGTCCGGCACCAGGTAGGCGGCCGGATCGTGCATCTCGTAGAGGATCTGCTCGGTCACCGTCGCCGGCGTCACGCAGCCGCCCGTCCCCGGGGCCTTGGTGATAACCGCGCTCCCGTCCGCCCGCACCTCGGCCAAGGGAAACCCCACATGGGCCAGGTTCTCCACGTCCTTGAACCCCGGATCGGCGAAATAGGCCCCCGTGACCTGACCTCCGCATTCCAGCAGATGGCCCACCAGCGTCCCCGCCGCCAATCGGTCCAGCGCCTCCGCCTCCCAGCCGAACTCATGGATCAGCGGCCCCAACGCCAAGGCGCTGTCCGTCGTGCGCCCCACCAGCAGCACGTCGCACCCGGTCTCCAGCGCCTCCGCCACCTCCCGCGCGCCCAGATAGGTATTCGCCGCCAGGATCTCAGACCCCAGCACGTCCGCCCCGTCGAAGATCTCCAACCCCCGGATCGCCCGGTCGTCATGGGTCTCCCGCAGGTCGTCGCCGACCAGAACCGCCACCTTCGGCGCCGGAACCCCCAATCGCTCCGCCAAAGCCGACACCCGACGCGCCGCGGCCCGAGGATTGGCCGCCCCCATGTTGGTGACGATCCGCACGCCCGACGCCAGGGCGTCCGCCAGCACCGGCTCCAGATACTTCTCCAGCCAGGGCGAGGCGCCGCCTCCCGCAGGATCGCGCCCCTTCTCCAACGTGGCCACGGCGAGCGTCCGCTCGGCCAGCACTTCGAACATCAGGTAGCGGGCGCCCTCATGGCGCGACAGCTCCGCCACCAACGGCACGGCCGCGTCGAAGCGGTCTCCGGCGAAGCCGGCCCCGCAGGCGATTCGAACGATATCGGTCTCGAGCGTTTCCATGCGGCGGAGGATGCGACGCCCGCCCCCTCGCTGTCCACCAGGCACGTCCGCATGCGGCCGCGGCGCCCGAAAAACCGCGTTCATCTGCGTTGCAGGGCTCGGCCCGCACCGGCTAACACGTCGTCAACGCGCGGCATTGCTCGCCCACCGTCCCATTGACTCAGCAGGAACCCAGCCATGGCGAGACGCACCGGAGACTCCGGCCCCAACTCCCTCTTCGGCACCAACAAGAAGGACCTGATCCGCGGTCTCGGCGGCATCGACCGCCTGCAGGGCAATGGCGGAAACGACACGATCATCGGGTTGGGGGAGGTCGACGGCGGCGCCGGAAACGACCGGTGGTTCTCCATCAACGTGGTGCGCAAGCACGACCCCGGCTTCGTCACCACCTCCCAGACCGACGTGGACATGGACGCCGGCGCCGACCGCGTCTTCATCCACGACCACCAGGGCAACTGGCCGTTCACCCAAGGCACCCTGCACTTTCAGGTCGAGATGGGGACCGGAAACGATCGGGCGACCATGACCTCGACCCGCTTCGGCGCCAGTCTCGATCTGGGCGAGGGCCGCGACACCGCGCGCATTCTGACCGAGAACGGCGTGCAGGTGCGCCTTGGCGGGCCCGACTTCGGCCTCGGGGGCGACGGCGACCGGGACGTGGTCCACGTCTCCGCCCATGGCGAGAACGTCACGATCTTTCAGTTCGACCGCAACGACAAGCTGGTGATCCACGGAACGGACCTCAGCGACCGCCAGCTGGCTCAGCGCACCTCCGACACCTTCGGCACCAACCTCGCCCAGACCATCACGCTGGAGACGGGCAGGGAGATCACGATCTTCAAGGAGTGGACCGGCAAGCTGGGCAAAGCGCGGCTCGACGGGGTCAAGAAGAACCTCGTGATCAAGGAGAAGGTGCATATCGAGGACCAGGCCAAGGCCGAGGACGCCGTCTTCGGCTCCGGCGCCGACGACAACCTGCGTGTGCGCAAAGGCGAGGTTCTGTTCCTCGGCGGCGGCGACGACCGCGGCCGCGGTTCAGGCCGCAAGGACGAGCTGCACGGCGAGGCCGGGAACGACCGGCTCGACGGCGCCGGGGGCGCCGACCGGCTGGAGGGCGGCACCGGAGACGACCGCCTTCTAGGCAAGAACGGCAACGACGTGCTCGTCGCCGGCCTGGGGCGGGACCGCGCCGACGGCGGGGCGGGCAAAGACCTCTTCCTGATCGACGGCGGCGTCCAGGATCTGCGCGGCGGCGCCGGCGCCGACACGTTCCGGTTCACGGAAGAGGTCTATTTCGACAGCTCCAACCCCATCGAGGTCTCCGTGCGCGGCGGGGCCGGAGCCGACCGCCTCGTGCTCAACGGGAACGATCGCGGCCTGGTGGTATTCCAGGACTTCGTCAGCGGCGTCGACAAAATCGACCTGCGCGGCAGCTTCGGCGCGACCCGAACGCTGGAGAACGTCTTCGCCTCGCTCGAGCACACGGACGACGTCCCCGAGGATTTCGGCGTGAGCGGCGTCTACGTGGACCTAAACACCGCCATGGACCTGGTGATCGCCGGCCTGACGCCCGACGACCTCCTCATCACCGAC
>JBCCPD010000271.1:0-5318 GCA_039025075.1 Pseudomonadota bacterium
CCGAGCGGCTGGATCAGGTCGAGGCCTGGACCCGCGATCCCTCCCTCTGGACCCGCCGCGCAGCCCTGGTGGCCACCCTGCCCTGGGCCAAGCTGAACCACCCCTCGGCCGAAGACGCCGCCCGCCGCGCCCGCATCCTCGATTGGGCCGCCGGCTACGTCCCCGACCATGCCTGGTTCATCCAGAAAGCCATCGGCTGGTGGCTGCGCACCCTCTCCAAGCACGACCCCGAGGCGGTCCGCGCCTTCCTCGACGCCCATGGCGAGGCCATGAAGCCCTTCGCCGTGCGCGAGGCGCGAAAGCATCTGGAGTAGGCGTGCCCGGTGGAGTGCTCAAAGGGTGCTCAAGGTTGAGCAGGGCCTTATGTCATTGATTTGAAATTTATATACGATTCACTGAATTCTTGGGCAGGCTTGCGCAAGCCGAGGCGCGCCAGGTCAGCCGCCCAGGCGCATCCCCGCCGGCACTCCAAAACCCCGCAGAACGTCCTCCGCCTCCGCGGCGCCCTTGCCGGCCCTTTGCAGCCGCAGGACCCGCATCGCCCCCTCGCCGCAGGCCACCAGAAGCCGGTCGTCCAAGGCCTCCCCCGGCTCCCCGTCGCCCGCCTCGACCCGGCTCATCAGCAGCTTCACCCGCTCGCCGCCGATCTCCGTCCAGGCCCCCGGAAACGGCGCGAAGGCCCGGATCCGACGATCCACCTCCGCCGCCGGCCGAGCCCAGTCGACCCGCGCCTCCGCCTTCTCGATCTTCGCGGCGTAGGTCACGCCTTCGTCCGGCTGAACCTCCGCCTCCAGCGTGCCCTGCGCGATCCCCGCCAGCGCCCGCGGCATCAGCCGCGCCCCGATCTCCGCCAGCCGGTCATGCAGGCTGCCGCCGGTATCCTCCGGCCCGATCTCCGTCGCCTCGCGCAGGACCACGGGCCCGGTATCGAGCCCCGCCTCCATCCGCATGATGCAGACGCCCGTCTCCGCGTCCCCGGCCAGCAGCGCCCTCTGGATCGGCGCCGCCCCTCGCCAGCGCGGCAGCAGGCTCGCATGCACGTTCCAGCAGCCGAAGCGAGGCGCCTCCAGCACCGCCCGCGGCAGGATCAGCCCATAGGCCGCCACCACCGCCGCATCAGCCTCCAGCGCCGCGAACGCCGCCTGCTCGGCCTCGCTCTTCAACGACGTCGGATGCCGCACCTCCAATCCCAGAGCCTCCGCCTGCGCCTGCACCGGCCCGGGCCTGGGCTTCTTCCCCCGCCCCGCCGGCCGCGGCGGCTGGGTGTAGACCGCAGCCACCCCATGTCCCGCCTCCACCAACGCCTCCAGCGTCGGCACGGCGAAGTCGGGCGTGCCCATGAACACCAGCCGCATCGCGCCGCCCCTCAGCCCGAGGCCGCGGTCTTCGCCCGCTCCCGCTTCAGCTTCTTCATTTTCTGCGTGATCATCCCGCGCTTCAGCGAGCTGAGATGATCGATGAAGAGCTTGCCGTTCAGATGATCGAGCTCATGCTGGGCGCAGGTCGCGGCGAGCCCGTCGAACTCCGCCTCCCGCACCGCGCCCTCCCGGTCGGTCCAGCGCATCGTCACCCGGGCCGGCCGCTCCACGTCCTCGAAGATCTCGGGGATCGAGAGGCAGCCCTCCTCGTAGACCGCCGTCTCCTCCGACGCCTCCAGAATCCCGGGGTTCACGAAGGCCATCGGCTCAGGATCCCCGTCCTTGGGGGCGACGTCCATCACGAAGAGCCGGCGGGACACCCCGATCTGCGGCGCCGCCAGCCCGATCCCGGGTGCGTCGTACATCGTCTCTAGCATATCGTCGAGCAGTCGGCGGAGGTCGGCGTCGACGGCCTCCACCTCCTCGGCGACCTTCTTGAGGCGCGGGTCGGGGTGGATCAGGATGGGACGCAGGCTCATGTGGAAATCGGGTAGGACAGGCCCGCGGAAGCGTCAACCTTGCGAGGGCCGCCCACGGACCCTAGACCGGTGAAAACGCCTTGGAAGGACCCGCGCCCATGACCCTCGACATCGCCCCCGGCCACGACTTCGACCAGATCATCGACCGAAGGGGGACCGGCTGCGGCAAATGGGACAAGATGGAGGCGCTCTTCGGCGTCTCCCCCGACGACGGCATCGCCATGTGGGTCGCCGACATGGACTTCGCCGCGCCCCCTTCGGTGCGCGAGGCCCTCGTCAAGCGGGCGGAGCACGGCGTCTTCGGCTACCCCACCGACGGCTCCTACCGCGAGGCGGTGGTCGACTGGATGAAGCGCCGCCACGATTGGGAGGTCGACCCCGCCTGGCTGCACATCACCCACGGCCTCGTCAACGGCACCGCCCTCTGCGTCCAGGCGTTTTCCGAGCCCGGCGACGGCGTGATCCTCTTCACGCCCGTCTACCACGCTTTCCACCGGGTGCTGGAGGCCAACGGCCGCCGCATCGTCCAGTCGCCGATGCCCGAGCGGGAGGGCCGCTACGAGATGGACCTGGAGGCGCTCGCCGCGCAGCTCGACGGCTCCGAGAAGATGGTGATCTTCTGCTCGCCCCATAACCCCGGTGGCCGGGTCTGGTCGCGGGAGGAGATCCGGGCCCTGGCCGCCTTCTGCGCCGAGCACGACCTGATCCTGGTCTCCGACGAGATCCACGCCGACCTCGTGCTCCCCGGCGGGCCCAAGCACCTGATCGCCAACCTCGCCGCGCCGGAGCATGTGGACCGCATCGTCACCCTGCTGGCCGGCACCAAGACCTTCAACCTCGCCGGCGCCATGACGGGAGGCGTCTTCATCGAGGACGCGGCCCTCCGCAAGCGCTTCGCCGCGCACCAGATGAGCGTCGGGGCGACGCCCAACGGCATGGGCCTGACCATGATCGAGGCGGCCTATCGCGGCGGCGAGGCCTGGCTGGACGATCTGCTTGTCTACCTCGGTGAGAACCGGAAGGTCTTCGATGAGGGCATCGCGGCGATCCCGGGCCTCCGCTCCATGCCGCTCGAGGCGACCTATCTGGGCTGGGTCGACTTCTCCGGCACCGGCATGAGCCGAGAAGAGTTCACCGCGCGGGTGGAGACCGAAGCGAAGATCGCCGTGAACCACGGCCCGCCCTTCGGCGAGGGCGGGGACAGCTGGCTGCGCTTCAACTTCGCTACCCCTCGCGCCCGAGTTCAGGACGCGGTGGCGCGCCTTGCGAGGGCCTTCGGCGACCTTCAGTAGGCCGCCGCCGCCGTCGCCCACCTCACGCTTCGACCTTCTGTATACTGCGGCGCACAAACTCATTGACGCGCTGCACGCAAGGACGCTATCCGCCGCCCAGTTCAGATGACGCCCATCTTCGCGGAGGCCCCTCGCCGATGTCCTTCAAGGTCCAGCCCCAGCCCGTCGCCCGTCCCAACCGATGCCAGCTGTTCGGGCCGGGCTCGCGCCCCGCGATCTTCGAGAAAATGGCCGCTTCGGACGCGGACGTGATCAATCTCGACCTCGAAGACAGCGTGGCGCCGGACGACAAGGCGGAGGCGCGGCGCAACGTGATCGAGGCGGTGAACGCGATCGATTGGGGGACGAAGACCCTGTCGGTGCGGATCAACGGGCTCGACACGCCCTATTGGCATCGGGACGTGGTCGAGGTGGTGGAGGGGACCAACGGGCGGCTCGACCTCTTCATGATCCCCAAGGTCGGCAATGCCGGCGATCTTTACGCGGTCGACGCCCTGCTGACGGCCTGCGAGGCCGAAAAGGGGGCCGACAAGAAGATCGGGCTCGAGGTGATCATCGAGACCGCCGCCGGATTCGCCCATGTCGAAGAGATCGCCGCGGCCTCGTCCCGGCTGGAGGCGATGAGCCTGGGCGCGGCGGATTTCGCGGCCTCGATGGGCATGGCGACCACCGGGATCGGGGGCACGCAGGCGGGCTATTACATGCTGTCCGACGGCGATGGGGACGCGTCGGCCCGGGCGGTGTCCTATCCCGATCCCTGGCACGGGGCGACGGCGGCGATCGTGGCGGCCTGCCGGACCCATGGGGTCCTGCCGGTCGACGGGCCGTTCGGAGACTTCTCGGACGAGGCGGGGTTCGAGGCTCAGGCCCGCCGCTCGGCCACCCTGGGGATGGTCGGCAAATGGGCGATCCATCCCAAGCAGGTGGCGCTCGCCAACAAGGTCTTCACCCCTTCGGACGACGCGGTGAGCGAGGCGCGGGAGATCCTGGCGGCCATGGCGCAGGCCAAGGCCGAGGGCCAGGGCGCGGCGGTCTACAAGGGCCGTCTGGTGGACCTCGCCTCGATCCGCCAAGCCGAGGTGATAGTCAAGCAAGCGGAGATGATCGCCGCCGCCTGACGCGGTCTCGAGGCCGCACGCGCGCGGGATGCTCACGCGTAAGCAAGCTTGCACATGTTGAAATTGCTTATCTCTTTAGCCGTAGATCACGGCGAACGCGTCATGTGCGTGCCGCAAGGTCAGGCGGTCGAGGCCTGCCGCGCCTCGTCCAGCAGGCGGTCCGAGGCGGCCTCCACCTCCGCCTCCAGCCGCTGGAGCATCTCGGCCTGGTCGAGCCCCGGCGGGATTGGCGGCAGGAACTCCAGCACCGCCGTTCCGGGATGCCGGGCGAGGCCCTTGCGGGGCCAGAACACCCCGCAATTGGTCGCCGCCGGCACGCAGCCCTGCTCCAACGCCACGTAGAGCGCGCCGGCGCCGGCGCGATAGGGCTTGCGATCTCCCGGAGCCACGCGCGTGCCGTGGGGGTAGATGATCAGCTGTCCCGGCTCCTCGGCCAGGCCCTTCGCGCTGAGGGACAGCATCGCGCGCAACGCCTCCCCGCCGTTCGAGCGGTCGATGGCCACGCAGCCGATCCGGCGGGCGTAGAACCCCAGGATCGGCGCCCAGAGCAGCGACTTCTTCATCACATAGCGCGGACGGTCGAGCGCGTGGACCATCAGCATGACGTCCAGAAAGCTCTGATGCTTGGAGGCGACGAGCGCTTCGCCTTCGGGCGGCTCTCCGCGGATCTCCACGGTCATGCCGGCGATCAGGCGCGCTCCGCCCAGAACCAGGCGCACGTAAAGGCGCGTCACGCCGCGGGCGAGGGTCGGCCGCAGCGTGACGATGGGGAGCGTGACGAGGCCCATCGCCGCCATGAGCCCATAGGTCCAGGCGACGAGCGCGAGACCGCGCAGGATCGGGATCATCGGGGCGCTCCTGACGATGGGGGGGCTGGCGGAGGCGCGGCCGGAGGGGCCGTTTCCGCGGGCCGGTCGGCTGGATCGCCGTCCGCCGCGGGGTCCCCGGCGGCGCCCCAAGTCGACCGTGTAGGCGTGGAATAGGTCGTACTGCATGCGTCCGACGATGCGG
>JBCCPD010000272.1:0-5311 GCA_039025075.1 Pseudomonadota bacterium
CCGCCGCCGGAGCGGGAGGTTCCGCTGCAGGCGAACCTCGCCGATGCCGGGCCGGGGCTGCTGGACGTGCATCTGGAGGTGGCGCTGGCGCCCGAGGGCGGGCCGGCGACGGTGATCTGCCGGACCAACGCCTCGGAGCTTTACTTCTCGTCGGCCCAGCAGCTGGCGCACCATTCGAGCTCCGGCTGCGCCATGCGCTGCGGGGACCTGCTCGGCACCGGCACGATCAGCGGGCCGGAGCGGGAGAATTTCGGATCGCTGCTGGAGATCGGCTGGGGCGGCAAGACGCCCGTGGCGCTGAAGGGCGGCGGCGAGCGCGCGTTCCTCGAGGACGGCGACGAGGTCGTGATGACCGGCTGGGCGCAGGGCGAGGGGTATCGGATCGGCTTCGGCGAGTGCACGGGGCGCATCCTGCCGGCGCAACACTAAGGCCGACTGGGTGGGACCACACATGAAGAGGGCCAAGGCGCTTCTAATCTGGACTAAGATTGGAGCGGCAGCAGGCTTCTTTCTCGGAGGCGGTTTCGGGGTCGCGGGGGGTGGAGATGCTTACTCTGGCTCGATGGTGTTTGGATCAATTGGAGCAGTGATCGGCTTCTTGATCGGCCTGAACGTTACAAACAAGCGGGGTTAAGTAATGAGCAAGGCGTTCGCCTCGGCCGGGGACATGGCCGACAAAGAGATCAGCTTCACCGAGGTCGGGGAGGGGCTTTGGGCGTTCACCGCCGAGGGGGACCCGAACTCGGGGGTCATCATCGGGGACGACGCGGTGATGATCGTGGAGGCGCAGGCGACGCCGCGTCTGGCGCGGATGGTGATCGAGCGGGTGCGCTCGGTCACCGACAAGCCGATCAAGCACCTGGTGCTGACGCACTACCATGCGGTGCGGGTGCTGGGCGCCTCGGCCTATGGGGCGTCGGAGATCCTGATGTCCGACAAGGCCCGCGCCATGGTGGCCGAGCGGGGGCAGGAGGATTGGGACAGCGAGTTCGACCGGTTTCCTCGGCTCTTCCAGGGGCATGAGGAGATCCCGGGGCTGACCTGGCCTACGCAGACGTTTCAGGGGCGGATGACGGTGTTCCTGGGGAACCGTCGGGTGGACCTGATGCAGCTGGGGCGGGGGCACACGGCAGGCGACATCGTGGCCTACGTGCCGGACCAGAACGTGATGTTCACCGGGGATTTGGTCGAATACCGCTCAGCCTGCTACTGCGGCGACGCGCATCTGCTGGACTGGCCGGTGACGCTGAAGACGATCCGGTCCTTCGAGCTGGACGCCATCGCGCCGGGGCGCGGGGACGCGCTGACGGGGCGGGATCAGGTGAACGCGGCGCTCGACAGCACCTCGGACTTCGTGCGGGAGACCTATGCTTCGGTGGCGCGGGTGGCGGCGCGGGGCGGGTCGCTGAAAGAAGCCTGGGACGCCTGCCGCGCCGCCTGCGATCCGAAGTTCGGCGACTACGCGATCTACGAGCACTGCCTGCCGTTCAACGTGGCCCGCGCCTATGACGAGGCCCGCGGCATCGACACGCCGCGGATCTGGACGGCGCAGCGCGACAGGGAGATGTGGGAGGCCCTGCAGGGGTAGACCGGAATGCGCGACTTCGATCCTCGCCACCGCATCGCCTTCGCGGCGCTGGTGCTGTTCCTGCTGATCCTGATCGCGGTGATCCACGGACGCGTCAGCCTGGTGATGGTGGAGGTGGCGATCTTCGGGCTCGCCGCCGTCGTCTGGGTCGGCGGGACCGGCGTGCAGGATTTTCTAAAGCAGCGGCGGGAGGCCGCCGAGGCCTCGGCCAAGGAGGCGCCGGAGGAGTGATCCTCGGCGCGAGCGAGCATGCCCTACGACTACAAGCCCTTTCCCTATGAAACCCCGGCGCCGCTGAAGCGAGGCGAGGCGGTGGAAAAGCTCGGCGTGGCCATCGTCGGGGCCGGACCGATCGGTCTGGCTCTGGCCATCGATCTGGCGCAGCGGGGCGTGCCCTCGGTGGTGCTGGACGACAACGACGTGGTGTCGGTGGGGTCGCGGGCGATCTGCTGGGCCAAGCGGACGCTGGAGATTTTCGACCGGCTGGGCGTCGGGGACCGGATGGTCTCGAAGGGCGTCGGCTGGCAGGTGGGGCGGACCTATCACCGGGATCGGGAGGTCTGGTCCTTCGATCTGCTGCCGGAGGCGGGGCACAAGATGCCGGCCTTCATCAACCTCCAGCAATACTACGTCGAGGAGTACCTGGTGGAGCGGTGCCGGGACTTTCCGAACCTGATCGACCTGCGGTTCAAGAACCGTGTGGCCTCGGTGACCCGCGACGGGCATGCGGAGGTGGAGACGCCGGACGGGGCCTATGCCGTCGAGGCGGAGTGGCTGGTGGCCTGCGACGGGGCGCGGTCTCCGATCCGGGAGGCGCTTGGGCTCGACTTCGGCGGAGAGCTGTTCGAGGAACGTTTTCTCATCGCCGACATCCATATGGAGGCCGATTTCCCGGCCGAGCGGCGGTTTTGGTTCGAGCCGGAGTTCCATGAAGGCCAGTCGGCGCTGCTTCATCGCCAGCCCGACGACATCTACCGAATCGACCTGCAGCTCGGCTGGGACGCCGACCCGGAGGAGGAGCGCAAGCCCGAAAAGGTGATCCCGCGCATCCGCAAGGCGGTGGGGGATCGGGAGTTCAGCCTGGAATGGGTCAGCGTCTACACGTTCCAGTGCCGGCGGCTCGAGCAGTTCGTGCATGACCGCGTGGTGTTCTGCGGCGACAGCGCCCATGTGGTCAGCCCGTTCGGGGCGCGAGGCGGCAACGGCGGCGTGCAGGACGTCGACAATCTGGGCTGGAAGCTGGCCGCGGTCCTGCGCGGCGAAGCGCCGGCCTCGCTGCTCGGCAGCTACGACGCCGAGCGCGTTCACGGCGCCGACGAGAACATCCGCAACTCCGCCCGCGCCACCCGCTTCATGACGCCGGAGGAGGGGGCGGAGCGGCTGTTCCGCGACGAGGTCCTGCGGCTTGCGGCCGTCGCGCCCTTCGCCCGCTCCATGGTCAATTCGGGCCGCCTGTCGCGCCCTTGCGCCTACGATGCGGGGCCCCTCAACGGCCCCGACGCGGCGCTGCCGGAGGGCGCGCGTCCGGGCGCGCCTTGCCCCGACGCGCCGCTCGGCGACGGCTGGCTGCTGCACGCGCTCGCCCCCGGCTTCACGCTGCTTTGCCTGGGCTGCGAGGCGACGCTCGCCGGGGCGGAGACCGTCGCGATCCCCGATCCGGGGCCGGAGCTGCGCGCGCGGTATCTGGGAAAGGCGGGCTCGGCCGTCTACCTGATCCGCCCCGATCAGCATGTGGCGGCGCGCTGGACAGACTGGGACCCGAGGCAGGGCGCCGCCGCGCTCGCCCGCGCCTTGGGGAAAGACGCCTGATGGGCCTGATCACCGATCCCAACATCGCCGATCAGGACGGGTTCTACGCCGCCCTCCTCCAGGCCCATGAGGGGCTGAGCGAGGCTGGGAGCGCTCAGCTCAACGCGCGGCTCGTTCTGATCCTCGCCAACCACGTGGGCGACAGAGAGGCGCTGGACCAGGCGCTCGCCCTGGCGACGTCGGTGGAGTGAAGCGTCGAGATCGTGTTCGGCGCGCGGCCTCGCAGATCGCCATCGCGGCGTTTCGGTCGGCGGGGGACGGCGTCTTGCGCGGAACGGGTGGGCCGAGCGGCTGCAGGGCCGAGCCCCACTGGACGGCGCCGCGCCCGGCCCGCTATGACCCCCGGCGAGGACGACCGGGGAGGACCGAGTGCAGGGCAGCGCGGACCGCGAGCATCTGCTGGGCATCGAAGGGCTGAGCCCGGCGACCGCGACGGCGATTCTCGATGGCGCGCAGGCCTATGCGGAAGGCGAGGTGGCGGACCTCAAGTCCCGCTTGCGCGGGCGCACCCAGATCAACCTGTTCTTCGAGAACTCGACCCGCACCCAGGCGAGTTTCGAACTCGCGGGCAAGCGGCTGGGCGCGGACGTGATGAACATGTCGGTGCGCACGTCGTCCATCTCCAAGGGCGAGACGCTTCTGGACACGGCGGCGACGCTGAACGCCATGCGGCCGGACGTGATCGTGATCCGGCACGAGATGTCGGGGGCGCCGGCGCTGCTGGCGGCGAAGGTGGACGCGGCGGTGGTGAACGCTGGAGACGGGACGCATGAGCACCCGACCCAGGCGCTGCTGGACGCGCTGACCATCCGGCGGCGCAAGGGGCGGGTGCATCGACTGACCGTGGCGATCTGCGGGGACGTGGCGCATTCGCGCGTGGCCCGATCGAACATGATCCTTCTGGGGATGCTGGAGAACCGGGTGCGGGTCTGCGCGCCCCCGACGCTGCTGCCGCCCGAGGTCGGCCGTTACGGCGTCGAGGTTTTTCATGACATGGCCGAGGCGCTGGAGGGCGCCGACGTGGTCATGATGCTGCGCCTGCAGCAGGAGCGCATGACGGGCGCCTTCGCGCCATCGCAGCGCGAGTATTTCCATCGGTTCGGCCTCGACCATCTGAAGCTGGCGGCGGCCAAGCCGGACGCCATCGTGATGCATCCGGGGCCGATGAACCGGGGCGTGGAGATCGACGCTCTGGTGGCCGACGACCCGGAGCGGAGCGTGATCGCCGAGCAGGTGGAGATGGGCGTCGCCGTGCGCATGGCGGTGCTGGAGCGGCTGGCGGGAGGCCCGGCATGAGCGGGTTCGACCTCAAGCCGCTGCTGTTCCGCGACGAGCTCGGACCCATCTCCGTTTTCGGGCCGGAGGGCGCGGATCTGCAGCGCTGGGCGAGACATCTCCATCAGGGCGAAGTCCCGCTTTGGATCGGTCGGTCGGCGCTCGAGGTCGGCCGGTTCCGGGTCAGCCGCGACGAGTATGCGGTCACTGACCGCCGCGCGATCGTGCACTTCGGGTCGTGGTCCGGGTTGATCTCCGCATGGTCGGTCCCGCTGGACCAACGCTCGCGCATCTGGCGGCCCGGCACGATGGTCAAGGACCTTGCGGTCTGGCGCGCGCCGTTCGGCATGGCGCTGTATCCTCGCGGCGGCGCCGCTCGCACGCTTGCGGAGCTCAGTCCCTGGTCCGTGCAGTTCACGTTCGTCGCCGAGTGCGATCGGGTGGAGGCTTTGATGCGCGAGGTCGCCTCGCGGAACGGCGAGCCGGCGACGTGACCGCGCTGCACCTCCGAGACGCGAGGCTGATCGATCCCGAGGCCGGAACCGAGACCGAAGGCGATCTGCTGATCGATAACGGCGCCATCGCCGCCGTCGGCGACGTCTCCCCGCCCCCCGGCGCGCGGACGCTGGACTGCGCCGG
>JBCCPD010000273.1:0-5293 GCA_039025075.1 Pseudomonadota bacterium
AGGAGGCCGACGCGGGGGTTGGCGAGGAGGTTGGCCATGCCGTCGAGTCGGTTGTTGCCGACCCGGTCGGGCAGAAGGAGGGTCTTGAGGTCGAGGATGCGCACGAAGCCGGGCGGGTCGCCGCGGGGGGAGACGTCGGCGCCGCCCGGGCCTTGGGTGGAGATCACGCAGAAGGGCGAGGCTTCGATGAACCGGCGGCAATGGATGTCGAGCGCGGGCAGGACCTTGTCGGTGGCTCGGGACATGGGGGCGTGGTGGAGGGCGCGCAGGGCGGCCTCGTCCTCGATCAAGGAAAGGTCGTCGGGCAGGGCGTCGGGCTGGGTCATGGGGGCCTCCGGTCGGCTGGGGCTCAGCCTAGCGGGTCGGGCGGCGCGGGCAACCGGGGTTGCGGGGGCCCGTCCGGGGCGGCAGCCTGCGGCGACGCCCGTCAGGAGGACTTGCCATGGCCGCGCCCGCGCTGAACCACCGTCATCAAAACCGCATTCTTTCGCTGGCCGGAGAGATCGAGGGCTGGCGAAAGGATTTTCACAAGCATCCGGAGATGGGGTTCGAGGAGGTGCGCACAGCCGGGATCGTGGCCGAAAAGCTGCGGGAGTTCGGGGTGGATGAGGTGCGGGAGAGGGTGGCGACCACGGGCGTGGTGGGGCTGATCCGCGGGCGCGGCGAGGGGCCTTGCATCGGGCTGCGGGCGGACATGGACGCGCTGCCGATGCAGGAGCGGAACGGGTTCGAGCACGCCTCCACCGTGCCCGGAAAAATGCATGCCTGCGGGCATGACGGGCATACGGCGATGCTGCTGGGCGCGGCGAAGATTCTGGCGGAGACGCGGGATTTCGACGGGACGGTGGCGCTGATCTTCCAGCCGGCCGAGGAGGGCGGCGGGGGCGGACGGGTGATGGTGGAGGAGGGGCTGTTCGACATGGCCCCCTGCGACAGCGTCTGGGGTCTGCACAACTGGCCTGAGATGGAGCTGGGGACCTTCGCTTCGCTCAGCGGCGGGGTGATGGCGGGGATCGACTACTTCGACATCGCCGTGCGCGGGCAGGGGACGCATGCGGGCATGCCGCACCAGGGCGCCGACACGGTGCTCGCGGCGGCGCATCTGGTGACGGCGATCCAGTCGGTGCCCGGGCGCAGCGTGAACCCGCATGAGACAGCGACCATCGGGGTGAGCATGTTCCGCGGCTCCGACGCCTATGTGGTGATGGCCGAGGAGGCGGTGATCGGCGGCTCGGTCCGCTATTTCGATCCGGCGACGCGGGATCTGGCGGAGCGGCGGATCCGCACGCTGGCCGAGGGCGTCGCGGACGGCTTCGACTGCGAGGCGGTGGTGGACTACCGCAAGAACTATCCGCCCTGCGTGAACCCCGAGGCGGAGGCGGGCGTCGCGGCGGAGGTGGCCGAGGCGGTCAGCGGCCGCGCCGCGGTGCGGGAGCATGAGCCGTGCATGGCGGGCGAAGATTTTTCGTTCATGCTCAACGAGCGGCCGGGGAACTACATCTGGATGGGCTCGAAGTCCGACGACCATGCCTCGGGGCGGCTGCACTACCCCGACTACGACTTCAACGACGCGGCCATTCCGCTCGGCGTGGGGTATTGGCTGGCTTTGACCGATCGCCTGCTGGGCGCCGGCCGCTAGGGGCGCAGGGAGAAGAGGGCGCCGTAGCCCTCCACCGGCGCGCCCACCCCGGTCAGGGCGAGGCAGCGCCAGAGGCTGGCCTGGTTGGCGGTGATCACCGGGCGGTCCAGGGCGGATTCGAGCGTGGCGACGGCGCCGACGCAGCGCAGGCCGGTGCCGACCAGCAGGACGCCGTCGGCATCGGCCGGGCATTCGGCGAGGACCTGGTCATGGAGCAGGTCGAGACGCTGGGCGACGTGCATGCCTTCGGCGTAGAGGGCGCTCGGCGGGGTGTTCGCCCAGCGAGGCTCCGGCACGTGACGGAACAGGGCGGCGGGGGCGAGGCCTTCGCGCTCGAAATAGCTGCGGGCCGCGTCTAGGGCGGGATCGCCGAACCAAGGCGGCAGGACCACGAAGGGACGCCGGACGTCGGAGGCGCGCAGGGCGAGCGTGCAGTCGCGGCCGTTGGTGGTGACGTGCGTGCCCGGGAGCAGCGCCTCGGCCAAGCGGGCGCAGGCGGCGTCGTCCCAGCCTTCGCCGCCGACGACGGAGCTGGTGGAATGGGCGATCACCACTGCGGAAAGGCGCGCGGCCGAGAACCAGGCTGCGCCGCGGGCGAGATCGTCGGACAGATCGACGCCGGAGCGGTCGACGCGCCACGGGGCCCAGGGAGCCGGGGCGGCGACGCGGGCGGCGTGGATGGAGACGCCCTCGGGGGCCATGGCGGACCACTCGGCCTCCGGCACGACCTCGGCCCCGACGATGAAGAGGCCGAAGCGGGCGCGGGCGCCCCAGGCGTCGGCAGCGAAGGCGGGCGGGGGCATGGCGCGGTCCGATGGCTGAAAAGGCGGCCGGCAGTATCGCGGGCGAGCGCGGCCGAGACCAGCGTTGAGCGCGGCGGCTCCCGGCGTCTTTTTCGGCCGGGGCGGCCCGCGTGCGCGGCGACCGGACGGTCAGGCCATCAGCGAGGCGGGCGCGGCGCCGTAGTCCGAGAGCCAGAGGCGCAGAGCCTCTGCGTCCATCGGGCGGCCGATGGCGTAGCCTTGGGCCGCGTCGCAGCCGAGGCGTTTGAGCGCGGCGAACTGCTCGGCCGTCTCGACCCCTTCGGCGGTGACCGAGAGCTGCAGGCCCTTGGCCAGGCCGGCGATGGCGGAGATGACGTGGCCGGCGCGGTCGTCGTCGAACTCGGCGATCAAGGAGCGGTCGATCTTCAGGCCGGAGATCCTGACGCCGGCGAGGCTCGCCAATGAGGCGTGGCCGGTGCCGAAATCGTCGATGACCACGGGAAAGCCGCGATCCGACAACGCCGCCATGGCGGCGGCGGCGCGGTTGGACCGGTCGCCGATGAGGAAGGATTCGAGAACTTCGACGCTGACGTCCCTGGGGAGCAGCTTGGCGGCGCGGATGCGGTCTTCCAACGCGTCGGCGAAGCCGTCGGAGCGCAGGCTGCGGGCCGAGACGTTGAGCGAGAGGCTCGGCGCGGCGAAGCCGTCGGCGCGCAGGCCGGTGAAGACGGCGACGGCGCTGTCCATGACGAGGCGGTCCACCCGCTCCATCAGCCCGGCCTCCTCGGCGAAGCCCATGAACTCCGCCGGCGACGCGACGGCCCCGTCGGACCGCCGCCAGCGGGCGAGCGCCTCGAAGCCGAGCAGGCGGCCGTCGTCGAGGGAGACCTGCGGCTGCAGGAACGCCTCCAGCCGGCCGGCGTCGAGCGCGGCTTCGAGCCGGTCGAGAACTTGGCGCCGCCGCTCCAGCCCCGCGCGCATTTCGGGGCCGAAGGCGCGGGCGGCGCCGCGGCCGGCGCGCTTGACCTCGTAGAGGGCGATGTCGGCGTCGGCGATCAGCCGGTCGGGCGCGGCGTCGGGCCCGTCGGCGAAGGCGTAGCCGACGCTGGCCCCGACGCGGGCTTGGGATCCTTCGAAGAGGATCGGGCGGCGCACGGCCTTGATCAGCGCCTCCGCGATGCCGCGGGCGGCGGTCTCCGCCGAGGCGCGGGGCAGGGGCAGCGCGAGCACGAATTCGTCGCCGCCGACGCGGGCGATCACGTCGCCGGACCGCGCGTTGGTCTTCAGCGCTTCGGCCACGTGGCGCAGAACGGCGTCGCCGGCGGCGTGGCCCAGGGTGTCGTTGACCTCTTTGAAGCGGTCGAGATCCATGTGCATCACGCAGATCACGCGGTCCTGTCCCGGTCCGTCGCCCAGAAGGCCGCGCAGACGCTCCTCCAGCCCCGCGCGATTCGCCAGGCCGGTCAGCGCGTCGTGGTGGGCGTTGTGGGCGAGCTGGGCGCTGCGGTGTTCCAGATCGTCCAGCGCGTGGGTGACGATGCGCTGGGCGGGGCGGAAGATCACCAAAGCCTCCAGCGCGAGGATGATCAGCGCCAGGTAGAGCGCGGCGTCCTGGATGAAGGCGATGTTGGCCGAGTTGCGCTTGGCGGCGATCTCGAAGGCGGTGACGGCGTCGTTGAGCGTGGCGAGAAGGTCGTCCAGGCCGACCTCCTCCAGCCGCGCCAGGGCGGCGGCCTGCTCCGGGCCCGGCGGCACGGTCAGGACGCGCTGGGCGTCTTCGATGAAGGCGCGGGCGCGGCGGTCGAGGCCCGGAGCGCCGAAATAGATCAGCTGCGCCTCCGGCGGCAGATCCTGCAGCGAGGCGAGATGGCGATGGGAGGTGTCGAAGAGGCGGATCGAGGCGGCTAGACGCGCGGCGACGGCGGGTTCGCGCGTCTCCTCGAACTTGTCGGCCAGCAGGAGGATGCGCTGGCTGAGCATGCGCTGGCGGCCCGACACGTTGACGATCTCCGCGTCGTGGCGGCCGGCGTCGACGGTGGCCTTGGAGATGACGTGGGCGCCGATGAGCAGGCTGAGGATGATCGTCACCGCGACGATGTAGCGGAGCCAAAGGCGGCGGGGGTCGCGCCCGAAGAGCGCGCGCGCGATCTCATTGAGCCGTGCCGAGCGCATCGCCGCGCCTCCCCCCTGGTCGTCCCCGAAGCCGAAGATGCCCTTGGGCGGTGAAAAAGGGATGAATCAAGCGAGCCCTCGGTTTCGGGCGCGGGCCGGCGGAGGCGTGACCGGACCGCCGGAAGGCCGCGCGCCGGCGTGAGGACGCGTCTGAACGAAGAAGGGCGGCGCCGAGGCGCCGCCCTTTCCAGGTTCGATCCCGCAGGGATCAGCAGGAGTAGTACATCTTGAACTCGACCGGGTGGGGGGTGTGCTCGAAGGCGTAGACCTCCTCCCACTTGAGCTCCGAATAGCCCTCGATCTGGCTTTTGGTGAAGACGTCGCCGGCGAGCAGGAACTCGTGGTCGGCCTCCAGCGCGTCGAGCGCTTCGCGCAAGGAGCCGCAGACGGTGGGGATGCCGGCGAGCTCCTCGGGCGGCAGGTCGTAGAGGTCCTTGTCGGCCGCCTCGCCGGGATGGATCTTGTTCTTGATGCCGTCGAGGCCGGCCATCAGGAGCGCGGCGAAGCAGAGATAGGGGTTCGCCGAGGGGTCCGGGAAGCGGGTCTCGACGCGCTTGGCCTTGGGGCTCTCCGTCCAGGGGATGCGGCAGGAGGCGGAGCGGTTGCGGGCCGAGTAGGCCAGCAGCACCGGCGCCTCGAAGCCGGGGATCAGGCGCTTGTAGGAGTTGGTCGCCGGGTTGGTGAAGGCGTTCAGCGCCTTGGCGTGCTTCAAGACCCC
>JBCCPD010000274.1:0-5293 GCA_039025075.1 Pseudomonadota bacterium
AACGTTCTCCCAATTCTTCCAGATGTCCGAGCCCGACCCCAGCGTCTCCCCCCGATACCGCCCCCTCAGCATCGGCCCCGCCGGCACGTAGATGAACGGGATCCCCATGCTGATCGCGCCCATCACCAGCCCCGGCGTGGTCTTGTCGCAGCCGCCCATCAGCACCGCCCCGTCGATGGGGTGGGAGCGCAGAAGCTCCTCCGTCTCCATCGCCAGAAAATTCCGGTACATCATGGTGGAGGGCTTCACGATCGGCTCGCTCAGAGAGATCGCCGGCAGCTCCAGCGGAAAGCCCCCCGCCTGCAGCACGCCGCGCTTCACGTCGTCCGCGCGCTGGCGGAAATGGGCGTGGCACTGGTTGATGTCCGACCAGGTGTTGACGATGGCGATGACCGGCTTGCCGCCCCAATCCTCCGCCCCATAGCCCATCTGCATGATCCGGCTGCGGTGGTTCCAGCTGCGCTGGGTGTCGTCCTGAGCCAGCCATCTGGCGGAGCGGAGCGTGGCGTAGTCGCGGGTCATGGCTGGGTCTCCCTGGCGCCGTTCGTGGTCGCGCGGAAGCCTAGGCCGCGTTCCGCCGCGACGAAACCCGCGCCGCTCGCCTGCGCCTCGACGCGCCCGGCCCCCTCAGAACCACCGATCCAGCGCCCAATACGCCCCCGCCAGCATCCCCGCGCACAGCGGCGCGTAAAGCGCGTTCCAGGTCCAGGTCATCACCCGACCCCCATAGCCCGTCATCGGCATGATCAGCAGAACCACCGTGGCGAAAGGGCTCCACAGCATCGCCATGGCCCAGCCGCAGCTGATCGCCAGCGCCGCCCAGGTCACGTCGGCGGGCAGGGAGGGCAGCTCGGCGATCAGCGCGCCGAAGAAGACCGACATCATGATCGGCGACAGCGCGAACTGGCTCAGCAGCGTCACCCCCACGGTCAGCCCCCACAGGAACAGCCAGCCGGGCAGGGCCTCCAGTCCCACCGCCGCCGCCCAAGCCTCCACCGGCGCCAGCGCCGCGCCGGCCCGCCCCACGAAGCCCGAGGCAGCCAGCGTCACCGCCAAAGGCGCCGTCGCCGGCAGCCAGCCGCGCCAGATCTCCGCCAGCCGCGCGCCAGAGGCGCGCCGCGCCGCCGGCCCGATCCCGCCGGTCTGCCGCGCCAGCCAGCCCAGCAGCAGCAGGGGCGCCGAGGCCATCAGGCCGAACACCACCTGCCCGTCGGTCGCCTGCATGAAGGCCAGAACGCCCCCCAGCAGCGCCAGGCACACGATCAGCAGCTCCGCATAGGCGGCCCGGGGAAAGGGCAGCGGCGGCGCGCCCGCCGCCCGGCCCAGCCGCCGCCGAGCATGGCGGAAATGCCAGCGATCCTCAGCCCAGCCCAGGGCCAGCGCCGCCAAGGCGATGACGAGCCCCGCCGCCATCCAAGGGCCCCGCCGCGCCTCCGGCAGCAGCGTCGACAGTACCAAAGGCGCCACCGCCGTCGGCGACCACACCACCGCCCAGGAGAACCCCCTCAGCAGCGCCGACACGCCCCTCCGGCGCCGGATCTCCGCCAGCCGCGGATCCGCCTCCCCTTCCGCCCCGCGCATCACCAGCGGCGTCAGCAGGCTCACCATGCCGATGTTGAAAAGCTGCGCCATCACATGCGTGCCCGAGGCGAGCGCGATCCAGCGCCGCCCCGGCGGCTGGCGGATCAGGTAGAGCCCCGCCGCCTTCACCGCGTCCGAGGTCTTCGCCGCCTGCTCGATCAGACCGATCAGCGGAATGAAGGCCATCAGGAACGCCGCCTGGTCGATCGCCGTCAGCAGAACCGGCCCCGCATCGTCGCTCCGCCAGACCGCCAAAGCGGTCAGAGAGCCGCACAGCGCCATCAGATAGAACTCGCGCAGCCCGAACCGGTGGCAGGCGAGCAGCACCACCGCCAGCACCCCCGCCTCCGCCGCATGGCCGGGCAGGGCGGCGCCGGTCGCCAGATGCGCCAGCTCCATCGCCATCACGAAGCCCAGCGCCGTGGCCGAGGCCCGGTCGCGCAGCGACGCCGGGGCCGGAGGCGCCGCCGACGCGCCGTCGAGCGTCGCCTCCGACGTCTCCCGCGCCTCCGGCCGCGCCCCTGCGCCGTCCTGCGCCGGGCTCATGCGCGCGTTGGGGTCAGAGGCCCAGCTCCGCGCGGTTGAAGACGCAGCGCGGGTCCAGCTTTCCCTCCAGCGCCGCCACGACGTTCTCCGCCGCCTGCACCGCCATCATCCGCATGGAGGCGGAGGTCATCGCCGCCGAATGGGGGCTCAGCATCGACTTTTCCGGCGGAAACAGCGGATCCCCCGCCTCCGGCGGCTCCTTCAGGAAGACATCCGTGCCGTAGAACCCCACCGGACCGTCCTGCAGCGCCTCGCGCATGGCCGGCTCGTCCACGATCCCGCCGCGCGCGCAGTTGATCACGTAGGCGCCCGGCTTCACCCGCCCCAGCCGCGCCGCGTCGAACAGGTTCCGCGTGTCGTCCTTCAAGGGCACGTGGATCATCACCGCGTCCACCTCGCCCAGCGCCGCGTCCAGATCCTCGGCCCGCGCCACCCCCTCGGGCAGCGCCTCCAGGAAGGGATCGTAGCCCCGCACCTCCATCCCGAAGGCCAGCAGCAGCTTCGCCACGCGCGAGCCCACGCGCCCCACCCCGATCACCAGAGCCTTCGCCCCGCGCAGCTCCAGCCCGATGGACCGCGACCGCCAATTCCAATCCTCCGCCCGCATCGCCGCGTCGCTCCCCGGCAGCCGCTTCGCCCCGGCCAGAAGCAGCCCCAGCGCATGCTCGCTGACCGAGGTCGAGTTCGCATCGGCGGCGATCGCCACCGGCAGCCCCCGCCCGCTCATATGCCCCACGTCGATGTTGTCGCAGCCGACCCCGTGGCGGGAGATCACTTCGAGCCCGTTGGCCCGGCTCAGCAGCGCCGCATCGAAGACCGCGGTCCGCACGAGCAGCGCCGCCGCCCCGGCCGCCGCTTCCGCCATCTCGGCCTCGGAGGCGCCGGCGGGCAGGGCCACCACCTCATGCCCCGACGCCTCCAGCACGGCCATCCCGTCCTCGTGGATCGGTTCGGTCACGACGATGGTCTTGCCCATGGCGGATCTCCTCCCTCGCGCGCCGCGGCGCCGGCGCGACGTTCGAGCGAGACGATTGCCGCCGCGCCGACGCTTGGCAAGGCCGCCGCGCGCGCCCTCGCGTTCGCGGGGCGCCGACCCGCAGCCTTCGCGGAAAAACTGAACCTTCCCGCCGCTGCAACCGACCAAGCCCCGGGACAACGCAAAAGGAGGATCCCATGCGCTCAATCATCCTGGCGGCCGTCGCCGCCGCCGCGCTGGCCGGCCCCGCGGCCGCCACGCACATCCCGGCGGTCTTTTCGGGCACCGCCGCGGACCCCGACGGGCTCAGGCCCTTGGTGGACGAGTTCCGCGACGCGCTCGGCCCGCTCAACGCGCCGCAGCCGCTCAACGTCATCTCCGGAGGCCGCCGTCAGATCGACTGGGACGCGGCGCCCGATTTCGTCTCTGACCCGAACCCCTTCCCGGGCGACTTCTTCAACTTCCCCGCCTTCCCGCGGGCCCGGGGCATCGAGTTCCGCGAAACCGGCTCCACCACCGGCTTCGAGCTCAGCGCCAACGAGGGCTCCGGCACGCCGCCCCTCTTCGACCTCGACACCGACTTCCAGGCCTTCAGCCCGCAGCGGATCTTCCGCCCCGTCGGCGGCGACACCTTCGACGTCCTCTTCTTCAACCCCGCCAAGCCGGACGAGCGCGCGACGTCCACAGGCCTCGGCGTCGTCTTCACCGACGTCGAACAGGAGTTCTCCACCTTCATGGAGTTCTTCGACGCCGACGGAGACCTGCTCGCCTCGGAGTTCGTCGAGACCGCCGGAGACACCGAGCTGTCGTTCCTCGGCCTGATCTACGACGCCCCGATCGTCAGCCGGGTGAGCATCACGGCGGGCCTCTTCGGCGACAACGTGGCCATGGACGACTTCATCTTCGGAGAGCCGACGCCCTCCCAGAACGTCCCTCTGCCGGCCGCCGGCTGGATGCTGATGGCCGGCCTCGGAGGGCTCGTCGCGGCCCGGCGCGCCCGGCGACCCGTCGCCTGACGACGGTTCAAGCGCGAGACGGGGCGCGGCCGCGCGCCCCGTCTTCGAGGTCGGGAGCGCCGCGGCGCCTCAGGCGCAGCCCGGCGGCGGCCCCTCCACCCGTTCGCGCTCGATCAGCTTGGCCAGCGCCGCCTCGGGGATCGCGCCGATCACCGCCGTGCGGCCCACCACCAGCGCAGGCGTGCCCGGAAAGCCGAACATCGCCGCCAACGCCCGCGCCTCGGCGATGCGCGCCTCGGTCTCCGGCGCGCTCAGATCCGCCAGAAGGCGCGCGGGGTTCAGCCCGCCCTCCTCCGCCACGCGGATCAGGTACTGGTCGTTGGGCACGAAGCGCGTGCGCATAAGCCGCGCATGCATCTGCGGGTACGCGCCCTGCCGATCCGCGGCGATGGCGGCGCGCGCATAGACCTCCGACACTTCGCCGAACAGCGGCCATTCGTGCCAGCGCACCTGCACGGCGCCGCCGCTTTCGGCCTCCATCCCCGCCAGAACCTTGGTCAGGATCCGGCAATAGGGGCAGTTGTAGTCCGAGAACGAGGCCACCGGCGTCACCCCCTCGGGCACGCGGCCGGCGCCGAAAAGCGTGCCGCACAGGTCGACGCGCGCCGCCTCCTGCGCGGCCTCTTGCGCCGCATCGACGCGCCGGGCGACCGGATCGTTCGGCGGCAGAACCTGCAGCGCCGCGCCCGCCCCGCGTCCGGCGGTGACCGAGCCGGCGGAGAGCAGGCGGAACCCTTCCGGCCGGGACAGAGGCGTGAAGTCGAACTCGCCCGCCGACCAGTCGCGCCAGACCCGCGGCGCTTGGGTCAGCCCCGCCGCCGCCAGCGCCAGAGCGCCGAGCGTCACCGCCCGCCGCGTCGGCGACGCCGCCGCCGCGCCCGCGGCTTCCTGCTCCGGTCCGCGCCGTTCCCCGGACATGGCGTCGCGCCTGATCGATAAATCCCCCGCGCGGCTACATAGCCGCTCCGCGGCGCCGGCGCCCCTCACGTTGACGCGACCTTGCGGGCGCGAGGACCGACGGCCGGGCGCGGACGCGCGCGGGCGCTTCGGCGGGGTCCGCGAAGCGACGCCGCGGTCCTCGCGCCCGCAAGGTCGCGTCAACGTGAGGGGCGCCGGCGCCGCGGAGCGGCTCTGAAGCCGCTCGGGGGATGTATCGATCAGGAGCGACGCCATG
>JBCCPD010000275.1:0-5288 GCA_039025075.1 Pseudomonadota bacterium
ACCTACCCCGTGAAATCCGGCGACCACGTGCTGGTGCAGGCCGGGGCGGGGGGCGTGGGCCTGATCCTCGGCCAATGGCTCGCCACGAAGGAGGGCGTCACCGCCATCGCCACCGCCGGCGGCCCCGAAAAATGCGCCCTGGCGAAAGAGGCCGGCTACGACCACGTCGTCGACTACAACGCCGAGGATTTCGTGGCCCGCGTCAAGGAGATCACCGGAGGCGTCCTCTGCGAGGCGGTCTACGACAGCGTCGGCAAGACCACCTGGGAAGGCTCGGTCGCCTGCCTCAAGCCCCGCGGCGTCTTCGTCACCTTCGGCCAGGCCTCCGGCCCCATCGAGGGTTTTTCGTTGGCCACCCTCACGGGCGGAGGCGGCTCCCTCTACGCCACCCGCCCGACGCTCTTCCACTACCTCCAGACCCGCGAGGAGTTGGAAAGCCGCGCCGCCGACATGTTCGCCCTCGTCGCCGCCGGCAAGCTGGACGCCAACGTGCGCCAGGAATACCCGCTGGAAAACGTCGCCCAGGCCCATGCCGACCTGCAGGGCCGCAAGACCGTCGGCGCCACGGTGCTGATCCCCTGACAGCGGCGCTCCTGGGGACCTCGCCTCCGGGGCGTCGAGCCCCATCGGCTCGCGCGCTTCGCGCGGGCGCCTGGAACGGCATCTGTTGTGCTGGCTTTTAAAAAGCACGCTGTTTGCTGGGGAAGGCCCGCAAGGGGCCTTGGTCGAGCGTCCGCCGAGTCGCCCCGCGCCTCACGGCCGAGCCGGCCCGCAGAGGGCCGGTCGCTCCGCTGCGCTGCGCGAGCCTTGACCCGCGGAACGACTCGGCTCGCGGCCCTGCCGAGTCGAGCGCCGACCGGCAGGGCCGGGTTCACCCCGCCGCGGCGAAAGCCTCGTGCGCCGTTCACCTTTCGATAGGGCTGAAAGAACCTTCCAGCAGCTTCAAGTTGAAACACTTATGAACCATTGGTTAATCATGGCGCGTCCAAACGTCGGACCCCGGCGCTACCGCGCCGCAGCGTGATCCCCAAGGCCAGCGTATGAGGCCCGCCATGTCCTTCTCCGCCTTTTCCGCCGATCACCCGTTGATGCTCGCCGGCGACGTCGCCTGGCCCTTCGCCCTGCTGCTCGCCGCGGCCTTCTGGCTCTTGCTGGTTCGGCGCCGGCCCGACGGCTCCGGCGACGCCGGAGCCTCCTGACCCCGAGCGCTCGCCGACGCGCGCCAAGACGCGCGCGCGCTCGCCCCCATGCGCGCGCCGTCCCATCATCCGGCTCCACCGAATCGCGAGAGCCGCGCCATGACCTCTGAAACCTCCGCCCGAACCCCGGCGTCGTCCCGCACCTCCGCCGACGCCATCGCCGAAGAGCTGCACGCCGCCGGCGTCCGCCACGCCTTCGGCATCCCCGGCGGCGAGGTCGTCGCCCTCATCGACGCGCTCGAGCGCGCCGGCATCCGCTTCCACCTCGCCCGGCACGAGAACGCCGCCGGCTTCATGGCCGAGGCCGCCTGGCACGCCACAGGCGCCCCCGCCGTCCTCGTCGCCACCGTGGGCCCCGGCATCGCCAACGCCGTCAACGTCATCGCCAACGCCGAGCAGGACCGCGTGCCCCTCATCGCGATCTCCGGCCGCGTGCCCGAGGCCGAGGCCCTGACCTACACGCATCAACTCTTCGACCACCAAGCCGTCCTGCGCCCCCTCGTCAAAGCGACCTTCGAGGCCCGCCCCGGAGCCTGCGGCGCGATGACCTCCAAGGCCATCGCCCTCGCTCTCGACCCCCGCCCCGGCCCGGTCCACATCGACCTCCCCATCCCCGTCGCCGCGGCGCCTGAGCCGCGCCCGGCGCCCCCGCGCGCCCAGATGGCCCCCGCCGCCCCGGCCGACGGCTCGGCCCTCGACGAGGCCCGCGCCCGCCTCGCCGCCGCCCGAAAACCCGTCATCGTCGCCGGCCTCGACTTTTTGGCCGAACCCGAGGCCGTCGCCCCCCTGCGCGCCTTCGCCCGGTCCCGCGGAATCCCCGTCCTGACCGCCTACAAGGCCAAAGGCCTGATGCCCGAGGACGACCCCCTGTCCCTCGGCGGCCACGGCCTTTCGCCCAAATCCGACGCCCTCGTCATGCCCTTCCTGGCCGAGGCCGACCTGGTCCTCGCCCTCGGCTACGACCCGATCGAAATGCGCATCGGCTGGCGAGACCCCTGGGCGCCGCAAAACTGCATCCAGATCGCCCACGTGGCGGACCGCCAGGACATGCACCAAAGCGCCCTCGCCTTCGCGAGCGCCCTCGCTCCCGCTCTCGCCGCCCTCGACGCGGCCCCCGCCGGCCCGGACCCCTGGCCGAACGGCGAACCCGCCCGCCTGCGCGCCGCCCTCGCCCACGCCTTCGCTCCCGGCGAGGCCTGGGGCCCGGCCCAGGTCCTCCACGCCGCGAACCGCCTGAAGCCCGCCGGCACGATCTCCACCGTCGACTCCGGGGCCCACCGCATCCTCGCCTCCCAGATCTGGACCTGCGCCGAACCGGGCGAGCTGCTGCAATCCACGGGCCTTTGCACCATGGGCTGCGCCCTGCCGCTCGCCGTGGGCGCCAAGCTCGCCCGCCCCGAAAAACCGGTCCTCTGCATCGTCGGCGACGGCTGCCTCGACATGAGCCTGGGCGAGCTCGCCACCCTCCGCGATCTCGGGCGTCCTGTGGTGGTGCTGGTCCTCGTCGACGCCTCCCTCGCCCTCATCGAGCTCAAGCAGCGCCGCGAGGGCCTGCAGTCCGCCGGCGTCGACTTCGGCCGCACCGACTACGCCGCCGTCGCCCAGGCCATGGGCGGGACTGGCGTCTCCGTCTCAGACCTGCCTTCCCTCGAGGCCGCCCTGACCGAGGCCTTCGCCGCCGACCGCTACGCCCTCATCGCCGCCGAGATCCCCCGCCGCAGCTACGACGGCCTGATCTGAGCGACGGGCAGGGGGGTCTCGGCTCGGGGGCGTCGCGCCGAAGGCGCGCAAACGAGCAACCAGCCCCCTCGCCTCGCGCGCTTCGCGCGGGCGCCTGGAATGGCAGGCGCTGGTCTGGCTTTGAAGAAGATCGCTTTTGCTGGGGAAGAGCCGCAAGGGCTCTTGCTCAAGCGTGCGCCGAGTCGCCCGCCGCCTCAAGGCCGAGCCGGCCTGAAGAAGGCCGGTCGCGCCGCTGCGCTGCGCGAGCCTTGACCCGGCGGACGACTCGGCTTCGCCGGCGGGCCGGGCTGCAGGGGCCGTGGGGCGGGTATCGCCCCGCCGCGTCCACCTCCGCTGCGGCGCGGGTGTTTACGGATGCGGACCCCACGGCGCCGCCGTGAAGAGCTGCACGCTCTGCCCGTCCACCAACGGCCGGAACTGCGTCGCGAACTTCATGAACTCCGCATCCCCGTAGACGCCTTTCCAATGGGCCCGCCGGCCCGCGTCGTCGTCGAACTTCCACAAATGCATCAGCTGGTGCAGCGGCCCCGTGTCGGACACGAAATAGCCCACCAGCCGCGCCGCGTGCCCGCCCGCCTCCATCGCCGGCCAGCCGATCTCCCGATAGAGACGTTGCGCCTCGGGCATCATCCCCACTCTGACGTCGTAGATCCGTTGTTCGTAGAGGCTCATCGCCCGCCCTCCCTTGCTTCGGCCCATGCCGCGCCGTCGCCGACCCTGCGGCCCGCCCGCCGCGCAACGCAAGCGCGCAAGTCCGCCGGCGCGCCGCGAACCGCCGCGCCGCGACCCCATGCGCCCCGCCGCGCCAAGCCCTCGTCCGCCGCCCGCGCGCCTCTCCCGCGCCCGCCGGCAAGGCCGTTCCGCCAACGCCCGCGCCGCCGCGACCGCCGGCGCCATCCCCCGGCTCCGGCAGGCGCGAGACGCCGCGGGAAATCCCAGAGTCAAAACCGTTGACCAAGGTTAACCGTCAGGATTGACATCGCTTAGCGAAATGCTCAGGAATGCGCGCCCTGGGGTTGGACTAAAGAACCCCTTCACGTTGTTTCCAGGGAGCTACCCATGACCCTCCTCCGAACGACCGCGCTGGCCCTCGCCGCCGTGGCGACCGCCGCCCCCGCCTTCGCCGCCGGAGAGCTGAACCTCTACTCGTCGCGCCACTACGACACCGACGAGCGGCTCTATTCCGATTTCGAAGCCGCCACCGGCATCACCATCAACCGAATCGACGGCAAGGCCGACGAGCTGATCGAGCGCATGAAGGCCGAGGGCGCCAACTCCCCCGTCGACGTGTTCCTCACCGTCGATGCCGGCCGCATGTGGCGCGCCGACGAAGCCGGCCTTCTGCAGCCGGTCGACTCGGAGATCCTCGAGGCCCGCATCCCCGCCGCCCTGCAGCACAAGGACAACCACTGGTTCTCCTTCTCCCAGCGCGCCCGGGTCATCTTCTACGACAAGAACGACGTGACCGACCCGCCGCTCACCTATGCCGACCTGGCCGACCCCAAGTACAAGGGCCTCGTCTGCACCCGCTCCGGCTCCAACATCTACATGCTCTCGCTGATGTCCGCGGTCATCGAGAACCTGGGCGAGGACACCGCCAAGGCCTGGGCCCAGGGCATGTGGGACAATCGCGCCCGCGACCCGCAGGGCGGCGACACCGACCAGCTGCGCGCCATCGTCTCGGGCGAGTGCGACATCGTGGTGTCCAACACCTACTACTTCTCCCGCGCGCTGCGTAAGGACGTGCGCGACCTGTCCGGCTCCACCGACATGATCGGCTGGGTGTTCCCCGACCAGGACGGCGTCGGCACGCATGTCAACGTCTCCGTCGGCGCCGTGGCGGCCAACGCCCCGAACCGCGAGAACGCCGTGAAGTTCCTGGAGTACCTCGCCTCGGACGCGGCGCAGGAGTACTTCTCGGCCGGCAACGACGAGTACCCGGCCGTTCCCGGCACCGGCCTCGCGCCGTCCGTGGCGGCCCTGGGCTTCTTCCGCCCCGACGATCTGAACCTCTCGGTCCTGGGCGAGAACCAGGCCAAGGCGCAGATGATCTACGACAGCGTCGGCTACGAGTGATTTTTTGGCGCGGGCGGACCGCGTCCGCCCGGTCCAAGACGACGAGGGGCGCTCCCAACCGGAGCGCCCCTTTTCCGTGCGCAGCGCCCAGGGGGCCTCGCCTCCGGGGCATCGAGCCCCCCCAATAAGCAAGACGCGGCTCGCGCGTTCAGCGCGGGGCGCCCGGAATGGCGGATGTTTCGAGGGCTTCGAAAAGAACGCCTTTGCTGGGGAAGGCCCGCAGGGGGCCTTTTCCAAGCGTGCGCCGAGTCGCCCGCCGCCTCAAGGCCGAGC
>JBCCPD010000276.1:0-5256 GCA_039025075.1 Pseudomonadota bacterium
CGGATCGCGGCCCAGTCGGCGGCGCCTTTGTAGAACTGCTGCCGGGTGCGGCCGTGGATCACCAGCAGCTTGACGCCGGCGGCCTCCGCCCGCCGCGCCAGGTCCGGGGCGTTGAGGGTTTCGTCGTCCCAGCCGAGACGGGTCTAGAGGGTGACGGGGCGGACGGTGGCTACGGCCGTGGCCTCGATGAGGCGCAGGGCGTGGTCCAGGTCGCGCATGAGGGCGGAGCCGGACAGGCCTCCGGTGACCTTTTTGGCGGGGCAGCCCATGTTGATGTCGATGACGGGGGCGCCGAAATCCTCGGCCAGGCGGGCGGCCTCGGCCATCCAGCGGGGGTCGCGGCCAGCGATCTGGATGGCTTATGGGGCGGCGTTCTCCGCGCCCTTGCGCAGGGCGGCGCGGCCCCGGGCCTTGACGTCGCCCAAGGAGACCTCGCGCGAGCCGATCATCTCCGACACGGTGTAGGGGGCGCCGAAGGCGGCGGCGAGACGTCGGAACGGCAGATCGGTGATTCCGGCCATCGGGGCCAGAAGCACGGGGTCCGCGAGGCTGATGTCGCCGATCCGAAGGGTCACTGCTCAATCCTTATGCACGGCCCTGAAATACCGCCGGGACTTGAGCGGCGCAAGGGCGCGGGTTAAGGCGAAGCGCCTGCCCTGCGGGCGGATCGGAACGCACGGACCTTGTGGATGAGCGACGCCCCTGCCCTGCATGTCCTGGTGGTCGCCGCCGGGCGCGGCGTGCGCGCCGGGCCGGGCGGGCCCAAGCAGTATCGCGCCTTGGGCGGGCGGACGGTGCTGCGCCGCACTTTGGAGGCCTTGGCCGAAGGGGCGCCGAGCGCGCGCCTTCAGGTGGTGATCCATGCGGACGATCGGGCGCTTTACGACGCCGCCGTCGCCGGCCTGGACCTGCCCGATCCGGTGGTCGGCGGGGCCGAGCGGCAGGACAGCGTGCGCCGGGGGCTGGAGGCTTTGGAGGGCGCCGAGGGGGACGTCGTGATGATCCACGACGCCGCCCGGCCCTTCGTTTCCAGGGCCTTGCTGGCGCGCATCGAGGCGGCGCTGGAGGCCCATGAGGCGGTCTGCCCCGGCCTGCCGGTGACCGATACGGTGCGCCGGCGCGAGCCTGACGGCGCGGCGGGCGAGACGTTGGACCGGGACGCGCTGAGCCGGGCGCAGACGCCGCAGGCCTTTCGGCTCGGCCCGATCCTGGCGGCCCATCGCGCCGCCGAAGGGCGCGAGATGACGGACGACGTCGCGGTGGCTCAGGCGGCCGGCCTGCGCGTCGCTTTGGTCGAGGGCGAGGCGGCCAACGTCAAGCTGACCACGGCGGAGGATTTCCAGGCGGCCGCCCGCCGGATCGGAGGGACGGAGGCGATGGAATATCGCAGCGGATCGGGCTTCGACGTGCATGCCTTCGGCGTGGGCGACGCGGCGGTCCTGTGCGGCGTCGAGGTGCCGCATGGGCGCGGCCTGAAAGGTCATTCTGACGCCGATGTGGGCATGCACGCCCTGACGGACGCGATTTTCGGCGCCCTGGCGGAAGGCGACATCGGGCGCTGGTTTCCGCCCTCGGAACCCGCGTGGAAGGGCGCGGCCTCCCGCGTTTTCCTCGAGAAGGCGGTGGAGCGGGTGGCGGCGCGGGGCGGCCGGCTGGTCAACGCCGACGTCACGCTGATCTGCGAGCGGCCGAAGATCGGGCCCCATGCGGAGGCGATGCGGGCGCGGCTGGCGGAGGTTCTGGGGATCGACCCGGGCCGCGTCTCGGTCAAGGCGACGACGACGGAGCGCTTGGGCTTCGCCGGGCGCGAAGAGGGGATCGCGGCGCTGGCGTCGTGTTCCGTGGCGCTGCCGGAGGACGGGGCGTGAGGGGCGTCGCGACGCTTTGGGGCCTGGGCGCGCGGGTTCCGGCGCCGGGGACCTGGGGCTCCGCCGCCGCGCTGCCCTTGGGTTGGGTCCTGCACGGTCTGGGCGGGTTTCCGCTGTTTGCGGCGGGCGCGGCGGCGGTCTGCGGCTGGGGATGGTGGAGCATCCGCGGCAACGCGGTCCATGAGGCGGACGCGTCGGAGGTGATCGTGGACGAGGCGGCGGGGCAGCTGGTGGCGCTGGCGCCGCTGTCCTTGGGATTGTGGGTCATGGGGGCGGCGGCCTGGGTCTGGCCCTGGCCGGGCTGGGTCGGGGCGTTCCTGGCGTTTCGGCTGTTCGACATCTGGAAGCCCGGCTGGGTGGGGCGGGCGGAGGCTCTGCCCGGCGCGACGGGCGTGATGGCGGACGATCTGGTGGCCGGGGCTTTCGCGGCTTTGGCGGTGACCGCGGCGGCGGCGGTCGGCCATGCGTGGCTGATATGACGGGCACGGAGTTCGAGGCTTTGGCGCAGGAGGCCGAAGGGGTGCTGGCGGCGCTTCGGGCGGCCGGGATGACCGCGGCGACGGCGGAGAGCTGCACCGGCGGGCTGATCGCGGCGGCGCTGACGGCGGTGGCGGGCAGCTCGGACGTGTTGGAGCGGGGGGCGGTGGTCTACTCGAACGCCGCCAAGGCCGCGATGCTGGGCGTGCCGCCGGGGCTGATCGAGGCCCATGGCGCGGTGAGCGAGCCGGTGGCGGAGGCGATGGCGGACGGGATTCTGGAGAGCTCCGGCGCCTCGGTGGCGGTGAGCGTGACGGGGGTCGCCGGGCCCGGCGCGAGCGGCGCGAAGCCCGAGGGGCGGGTCTGCTTCGGCCTGGCCCGGGCGGGCGCGGCGACGTGGGTCGAGACGGTGGAGTTCGGCGCGCTCGGCCGGGGCGCCGTGCGGCGGGAGACGGCGCGCCGGGCTTTTGCATTGCTGCGGGAGGCGGCGGCGGGGTGAGCCCGGCTCTGCAAGGCTAGCCCCGAGCGCCCGGCCCGCCTGCGAAGCCGGGTCGTCCGCCGGGTCAAGGCTCGCGCAGCGCAGCGAAGCGACCGGCCCTCTTCGGGCCGGCTCGGCCTTGAGGCGGCGGGCGACTCGGCGCACGCTCGATCAAGAGCCCCTGCGGCTCTTCCCCAGCAAAGGCGATCTTCCTCAAAGCCAACGCCACGCCTGCCGTTCCAGGCGCCCGCGCGACAGCGCGCGAGCCGATGGGCCTCGATGGCCCGGAGGCGAGGTCCCCTACTCGCCCGGGCGGAGGGTGACGTCGGGGGGGCCGTAGAGGGCGGCGGCGCGGTCCTCGAAGGCCTTCACGATGCGGCGCATGGCTTCGTAGAACACCGCGCCGATGACGCGGCGCAGGATCGGGGACTTGAACTCGAAGTCCACGAAGAAGTCGACGTCGGCGCCGCCGCCGTCGCGAGGGCGGAACTCCCAATGGTTGTCGAGGTAGCGGAACGGGCCGTCGAGATAGGACACGTCGATCTTCAGCTCGTCCGGCCGCAGCACCACGCGCGAGCCGAAGCGCTCCCGAAACACCTTGAAGGAGACGACGAGGTCGGCCTCCACCGTCTCCACCGGGCCCTCGACGCGGCGGGAGCGTTCGCGGACCGCGGCGACCCAAGGCAGGAACTCGGGATAGCGGTCGATGTCGGCGATGAGGGCGAACATCTGCTCGGGCGCGTAGGGCATGGGTCGGGTTTCGGCGTGGGTGGGCATCGGCCCTCCGTGCTTCGCTGCGGCGGCGGACCGGTTTCCGAGGTCGGAGCGGCCCTGCGCGGCGGGACCTAGCCTCAGCGCGAGGCGGAGACAAGCGCGGCGCATCCGCCCGGGCGAGGGCCGCGCCGAGGCGAGGCTCGCGCAGGGTCGGGGGCCGAGCCGAAACGGCCGAGCGTGGCGCGGGGGCGTGGCCCGCGCGGGGTCGGGGCCCGAGCCAGGGCGGCCCGAGCGCTGCGCAGGGGCTGCGCGGGGGCTGTGCAGGGGCGTCGACGCGGCCTAGGCTGTCCTGCGACGAGGCCAAAGATGGGCCGGGCCGGCGAGGGGCGGGGCGGATGACGGTCAAGGCGGGACGGACGGCGATGCGCACCGAGACGGGGCCCGACGGCCGGGACTACGCCATCGACCGGCTGATCAGCGCCAAGTCCATCGCGGCGCGGGTGGAGGCTTTGGCCGACGAGATCGAGGCCCACTACGCCGACACCGACAAGCTGATCGTGATCGGCTTGCTGCGCGGCAGCTTCGTCTTCATCGCCGATCTGACGCGGGAGCTGGAGCTGCCGGTGGAGATCGACTTCATCGAGGCCTCCTCCTACGGCAGCGCCATGGAGAGCTCCCGCGAGGTGCGGATCCTGAAGGACCTGCGGGGGGAGATCGAGGGGCGGGACGTGCTGGTGGTGGAGGACATCGTCGACACCGGTTTCACGCTGCATCACGTGCTGCACCTGCTGCGGGCGCGTAAGCCGCGGCGGCTGGAGGTCTGCGCGCTTCTGGACAAGCCGACCCGGCGCGAGGCGCAGGTGGACGCGCGCTTCATCGGCTTCGAGATCCCCGACGAGTTCGTGGTCGGCTACGGCATCGACTACGCGCAGCGGAACCGGAACCTGAGTTTCATCGGCAAGGTGCGGTTCTTGTGAGGAGGGACGCACGCGCTTGATCGCCCTGCGGGGTGCGGACGCCGCGCGGATTTTCGCGGACCTGCCGCGACGCCTCGTTCCGGACCGGATGACCGCGGGCCTGGCGGCTTCGCGGCGCCGTTGCGCCGCTTCCCTTTGAGGACGATGCGATGACCTCGGCGGCCCTTCGACCGTCGGATACGGATCAAGGTCGTCGTGGAGGTCGGCGCACGCCGACCCGAGCCGGCGGACGAAGGATGGGCCGTCGTCGCGCGGCTTTGCCAGCAAGCGCCGCGAGGCCTGCTTTGAGCCGCTGATCGCTGCGAGACCCATGGCGTCGCCCTGCGCTTTTGCGTCGGGGTCCCGCGCTGAACGTCGACCGCGCCGGCGACGCCGGCGGGCCTTCAGGCGTCGCCGCTGCGCGTCGCGCTCGCGCGACGACCCCGCCGAGCGTCGGTCTCGAGCGCCGCGTCGGCGTCGCGTCTCAGGTCCAAGGCGGATGCGGCCCGGTCGAGCGGTTCTTCAAACGTTCAAGGCGGTTCGGAGGTCTGGTCGCCCACAGAGACAGGTCCCCGCGAAAACGTCCTCGCCGCCCTGGAGCTCGCCGTCTCTTCGGCTGGCGGCCGGCCGCCGGATGAAACGCGGCCTAGGGCCAAGACTCATATCCACCAAGCGATGATGGCGGCGAGCGCGATGGCTGCGGAGCATGTGGCGGCGAGCCGGTCGTACCGCGTGGCGACCCTGCGGAAGTCCTTCAGCCGGC
>JBCCPD010000277.1:0-5240 GCA_039025075.1 Pseudomonadota bacterium
CACCTCGAAGTCGGCATAGCCGCGGTCGAGGTAGAAGCGGCGCAGCAGCTCCTTGTCGAATTCCAGCCGGTCGGGGTCGTAGGTGTCGGACCCGAAGATGAAGGACAAAAGCCCGGTTTCCCGTGTCTCCACCGCGCCACGCAGACGTCGATCGGAAAAAGCCCGGTTGCCCACGAAGTCGATCGAGCGGATGCCGGTGACCTGCCCTTCAACGATTTCGAACACCAGATCCACGCGGTTGTTCTCACGCTCGATGACCACGGGCTCGATGCTGGCTCCGAAGCGGCCGGAGCGGCGATAGATCTCCAGCAGCGTCTGCGCGTCCCGCTCCGCCACGGACCGGGAGAACGCCGAGCGGGAGGTCGACTGAACGGAGCCGCGCAGCGTGTCGTCGTCCAGCGCATCGTTGCCTTCGAACGCCACAAGATTGATGAACGGGGCCTCCACGACCTGCACCAGAAGGCCGTCGGCGAAAGGCTGGATCGTCACGTTCTCGAAAAGGCCCGTGTCCAGAAGGCGGCGCAGGCTTTCGTTGATCTGAGCGGCCGTGGCCGGCTCCCCCTCGGTCACCGTCATGTAGGCGCGGATGGTGGCGTCATCGAGACGGCGAGCTCCTTCCACGAGAATGCGTTCCACGCGAACCACGGCCGGCGCGTCCTGCGCATGGCTCGGCGTCGGAGCGGCCGGGACCGCCAGCAGCGCTGCGAGGACGATCGGCAGAAAACGTCTCGCACGCGTTCGACCAAGCGTCATAGCCGTTCTCCACCAGCCTGCCGGACCCGTTCCGAACCCCCTCGCGTTTTGGCCGGATTCGACGATGGGGTCAAAGGGAGACGATGCGGCCCGGTCCAGCCGCGCGGCCCGCGGCGCTAGGCGGCCCGAGCGCGCAGAAAGCCGTCCACGGCGCTCCACACATCCCGTCCGATGCGTCCGTTCGGCGGCTCCATCAACGGCTCGTGGCGCGCATCGGCGATAACGGCGAGATCCGCTCCGAAGCCCCGCGACGCATGCTCTCGGATCGCCGACGAGGAGACGACGCCCTCCTCATCTCCCAGCAGCAGAAGACGGGGCGGCAAACCTGCGACATCCGCACGGCGTAGAGCGTTCATCTCGCGGAGCGCGGCATCGACCCAAGCCAAGGTAGGCGAGCCGAGCGTCAGCTCGGGTCCCGCTTCGGCCTCGCGTCGAAACCGCGCCCAGACATCTGGATCCTGAACAAGAACGTTCTCTTCGAGAGGGGCATCTAGGACATAGGTCGTTTCGCTCGATGTTCCGCGGGCGCGGCGGCGGCCGAAGCCGAAGCGCACCGCAGCGCGCGCGAGGCCTTTCACCAGCACGGCGCCGACGCCCGGCATGGCCAGACCCCACATGGGGGCCGAGAACACCAGCGCCTCGGGACGCCTCTCAGGCGTTGCCAAAGCGCCGTCCGCCACGGCCCGCAAGGCAATGCAGCCTCCCATCGAATGCGCGACCGCAAGCTGCACGCCGCCGGCCCCGTACCGCCCTTCGACCCATCGCATCAGGACGTCCAGATCCGTCTGATACTCCGCAAAGTCGCCGACATGGCCAAGCCTGGCCACATCGGCGTCACGTTCGGACGCTCCTTGCCCGCGCCAGTCAAGCGACGCGACCGAAAAGCCTCGCGCGGTCAGCTGCGCGACGACGGGCGCGTACTTCTCAAGGTATTCCGTACGGCCGGGCAGAAGCAGCGCAAGACCGCGCCCTTGTCCGGCCCAGGCCGCCACGCGCAGCCGGATTCCGTCGGCGTCCAAGAAATCGAGCGCGTCGGGACGCTCCGTCCCCGACAACGATCCGTGCCAAGGCGCGGGCCGGCTCGCCCCACCTGCGGCGCGCGGCGGCCGGGTTGCAAAATCGGAACCCATGCGGCTCCCCTCATGCGAGGGCGGTTCAGGACAAAACCGCGTTCAGTGCCATGGCTTTCGACATGTCGCCGTCGATCTTCAGCTTGCCGGTCATGAAAGCGGAGGTCGGATTCACGTCGCCGGTCATCATTCCCTTGAACGTCTCCGCGTCGGCCGAAACCGTGCAGTCGGCCTCGGCATCATCGATGGTCACGTCCCCGCCCTCCAGTCGGATCGCCCCTTCGTCCTCGATCTCGAACTTGATCGAGCCGTCGAAGGACCCATCGCCAAGCTTCTCCTTCAGGGCGGCGACGGCGGCGTCGAGGGTCTCTGACATGACTGGCGGCTCCTTGAAGGGCGCGGCGCGCTCAGGCGCTCGCATTCGTCGTTCGCTACGCTAAGGTACACGGCGTGATGAGGAACGAAAGACGACACCCCGATCAGGCCGCGCCGCCGGCCCGCTTCGTCCGCAGCGCCGTACTGGGCGCCGTTGCGTTCGCAGTGGTTTGCGGGCTCCCGTGGGCGGAGGAGGTCAACGCGCAGCCCTCCGCTGACCTCCCCAGCGAGACGGACGCCGAAACTGCGGAGCGCGAATCGCCGCTTCCCGAGGATAGGTCTGAACGCCTCGACGCGCTCTTCGAACGTTTGACCAGGGCCGAGACAGGCTCGCACCAGAGGGCCGAGCAGGAGATCCTCCGGCTTTTCGCCGTGTCCGGCTCGGACACCGCAGACCTGCTCGTTCGGCGCGGCCGAGAAGCGCTGGGAGATGAGAACGCAACCCGCGCCATCGCCCATGCAGGCGCGGCGATCGATCACTTCCCCGATTTCGCCGAAGCTTGGAACCTTCGCGCGACGGCCTTCTACGCATTGGGGCAGTTCGGCCAGTCTCTGGCGGATATCGAGCAGGTTTTGGTTAGGGAGCCGCGCCATTTCGGAGCGCTCACCGGCCTCGCGGTCATTCTCGAGAGCATGGGCCGCGAAACCGACGCGCTCGCGGCCTATCGGGAGGCCGCCCGCTGGAATCCGCACATGGAGCGCGTGAACGACGCCATCGAGCGTCTCGCGCCCGAGGTCGACGGCCGGGACGCCTGACCTCGCCGCCGTCCAGTCTCCGCACCTCCGCCCAAGCCGTCGCGCCGCTCAGCCGACGCCGCGCCACGAAGGCCAATTCCGACAATGCTCCATCCTGACGCGATGCGCCCAAAGGCATCGGAGCATCCCAGGGACCGCACGGTCACCGCGGTTCTCGGACCGACCAATACCGGCAAGACCCGCTATGCGATCGAGCGCATGCTCGGCCATCGCACCGGCGTCATCGGCTTGCCGCTTCGGCTGCTCGCTCGCGAAGTCTACGATCGGATCGTGGAGCTGCGCGGTCCCTCCGTCGTCGCTCTGGTCACCGGAGAGGAGAAGATCGCCCCGCCGCGGACCCAGTATTGGGTGTGCACCGTGGAGGCGATGCCGCTGGAGATCGGCGCCGACTTCGTCGCCGTCGACGAAATCCAGCTTTGCGCGGACCCGGAGCGCGGACATGTCTTCACGGATCGCTTGCTGCGTGCCCGAGGACTGCACGAGACGCTCTTCCTGGGCTCGGACGCCATGCGCGGGCGGATCGCCGACCTGATCCCCAAAGCCGCGTTCATCAAACGCGACCGTTTCTCGGTCTTGACCTACTCGGGCTCTAAAAAGCTCAGCCGCATGCCGCCGCGCTCCGCCGTCGTCGGGTTCAGCGTGGACAACGTTTATGCGGTGGCGGAGCTGATGCGTCGTCAGAAGGGCGGCGTCGCGGTGGTGCTCGGCGCGCTGTCGCCACGCACGCGAAACGCGCAGGTGGCGCTCTACCAGAACGGCGACGTCGATCATCTGGTGGCCACGGACGCCATCGGCATGGGGCTCAACCTCGACGTGCGTCATGTCGCTTTCTCGGGGACCAGCAAGTTCGACGGCCGGCGCTTCCGGGAGCTGATGCCCCATGAACTCGCCCAGATCGCGGGGCGCGCCGGACGCTTCACCTCGGACGGCAGCTTCGGCGTAACGGGCGAGGCCGCGCCCTTCGATGAGGAGACGGTCTTCGCGATCGAGGAGCACCGGTTCGCGCCGATCCGAACGCTCATGTGGCGCAGCCCCCGCTTGGACTTCGGCACGGTCGACGCCCTGATCGCCTCTTTGGAAGCCTCGCCGGACCGGCCAGGCCTGGCGCGGGCCCGCGATGCCGACGATCTGCTGACCCTGCGCGCCATGGCCGAGGACCAGGGCGTACGCGCGCTCGCCAGCGGCGGCCCGGCGGTGCGCCGGCTCTGGGAGGTCTGCCAAGCGCCCGACTTCCGAAAGGTCTCCGACGCGGAGCACGTGGCCCTCGCGCGGCGGATTTATCATTTCCTGATGGAAGGGCCTGCGCGTATACCCTCCAACTGGCTGGCCGGCCAGGTCCGGCGCGTGGATCGGACCGAGGGCGACATCGACGCGCTCTCCAAAAGGCTGGCCTACATCCGCACGTGGACCTACGTCGCCAATCGCCGCGACTGGGTCGAAGACGCGGAGCATTGGCGCGAAACGACCCGCGAGGTCGAGGACCGCCTCTCGGACGCCCTGCATGAGCGTCTGACGCAAAGGTTCGTCGACCGCCGCACGTCCGTGCTCATGCGGCGGTTGAAGCAGAAGGAGAGGCTCGTGGCCGAAGTGACGCCCGAGGGAGAAGTGACCGCAGAAGGTCATGTGCTGGGTCGGCTCGACGGTTTCCGATTCACGGCCGATCCGTCGGCTTCGGGAGACGAGGTCAAGACCCTGCGCGCCGCATCTACGGAGGGGCTCGCTGCAGAGTTCTCCCGCCGCTCCGACCGGTTTTACAACGCTCCGGACACGGAGATCGATTTGACCGAGCAAGGCGGCCTGATGTGGGGCGAGCATGCGGTGGGCAAGCTGGTCAAGACAGCCGACACGCTCGCGCCAGGCGTTGAAGGCTTCGTCGACGACATCGCGGGAGAGGACGTGAAGGCGCGGGTCGAGCGGCGCCTCGGCCACTGGATCAACCGCAGAATCGCCGCGCAGTTCGAACCGCTGATCAAGCTGCGCGACGACGAAACCGTGACGGGCCTCGCCCGCGGCATCGCCTTCCGGCTGATCGAGGCGCTGGGCGTGGCGCCGCGACCCGAGATGGCGAAGGACGTCAAGGAGCTGGATCAGGACGGTCGAGCGCTGCTGCGCAAGCATGGCGTCCGCTTCGGCCAGCACACGGTGTTCCTGCCCGCGCTGTTGAAGCCGGCCCCCACGCGCCTTCGGCTGGCGTTGTGGTCGCTCCAGGCGGATCTGCAGGAGTTTCCGACGCCGCCGCCGCCCGGGCTGGTGACGATCCCGGCCGTGCCCGGCGCGCCCGCAGGG
>JBCCPD010000278.1:0-5213 GCA_039025075.1 Pseudomonadota bacterium
ACCCGCCCTCCGCCGCATCCGAGGCAACGACGTCTCCTTCGTCTTCCAAGAACCGATGACGTCCCTCAACCCGCTGCACACCATCGAAAAGCAGCTCGCAGAGTCCCTCGCCCTCCACCAGGCCCTCGACGGCGCGGCGGCGCGGGAAAAAATCCTCGAGCTCCTCCGCCAGGTCGGCCTCCGCGACCCCGAGACCCGTCTCGCCGACTATCCCCACCAACTCTCCGGCGGCCAGCGCCAGCGCGTGATGATCGCCATGGCCCTCGCCAACGACCCCAAGCTCCTGATCGCCGACGAGCCCACCACCGCCCTCGACGTCACCATCCAGGCCCAGATCCTCGACCTCCTGAAGGACCTCCAGAAAAAACGCGGCCTCGCGCTCCTCTTCATCACCCACGACCTCGGCATCGTCCGCCGCATGGCCGACCGCGTCGCCGTCATGCAGAACGGAGAGATCGTGGAGGAAGGCGAAACCGCCCCCCTCTTCGCCGCCCCGCGCCACCCCTACACCCAAAGACTCCTCGCCGCCGAACCCAGCGGCCGCCCCGACCCGGTCCCGCAAAACGCCGAAACCATCGCCAGCACGCAAGACCTGCGCATCTGGTTCCCCATCAAGCGCGGCTTCTTCAAGCGCACCGCCGGCCACATCAAAGCGGTGAACGCGGCGACGGTCGACGTCCGCGCCGGCGAGACCCTCGGCATCGTCGGCGAGTCCGGCTCGGGCAAAACCACCCTCGCCCTCGCCGTCATGCGCCTCATCGCCTCCGAGGGCCTGATCGAGTTCGAGGGCCGCCGCATCGACGGTCTCAAGTCAAGAGACCTGCGCCCCCTGCGCGCGCGCATCCAAATGGTCTTCCAGGATCCCTACGGCTCCCTCTCGCCCAGGATGTCCGTCGAAAAGATCGTCGCCGAGGGCCTCTCCCTCCACCGCATCGACACCGGCGAGACCCCCCGCCAGGCCGTCGCCCGCGCCCTCACCGAAGTCGGCCTCGACCCGGCGACCATGGACCGCTACCCTCACGAGTTCTCCGGCGGCCAGCGCCAGCGCATCGCCGTCGCCCGCGCCATGGTCCTCAAGCCGCGCCTGCTGGTTCTCGACGAGCCCACCTCCGCCCTCGACATGACCGTCCAGACCCAGATCGTGGAGCTGCTGCGCGAGCTGCAGCGACGCCATGGCCTCGCCTACCTCTTCATCTCCCACGACCTGAAGGTGGTGCGGGCTCTGTCGCACAAGATCATGGTCATGCGCGCCGGCGACGTGGTGGAGGCCGGGCCCGCCGACCAGGTCTTCGACGCCCCCCGCACCGACTACACCCGCACGCTGATGGCCGCGGCCCTGGGCGAGCCGGCGCCAGCCTGAGCCCCGTTCCGCGGAACCTCGCCTCCGGGGGCATCGAGCCCCCATCGGCTCGCGCGCTTCGCGCGGACGCCCGGAAAGGCGAGGTCGGCGCAGCCGGCCGACGCTCGCCCGACACTTGCCAGACGCTAACCCGACAGATGCCCGACACGGGCCCGACCCGCGTCCCGACGCCGGCACGACATCCGCCCGACGCAAACCCTACTCCGACCCGCCGCCAGCCCGACGCTTGCCCGACGCCTCCGGCCGGTCCATACCCCTCGCGAAACCCCCCAGGAGGTCCCCATGGTCCCGCGCTACGCCCGCCCCGAAATGACGCGGATCTGGGAGCCCGAAACCAAGTTCCGCCTGTGGTTCGAGATCGAGGCCCACGCCTGCGACGCCCAGGCCGCCCTCGGCGTGATCCCCCGCGAAGCCGCCGAAAAGGTGTGGACGGCCAAGGACATGGCCTTCGACATCGACCGCATCGACGCCATCGAGCGGGAGACCAAGCACGACGTCATCGCCTTCCTGACGCACCTTTCAGAGCTCGTCGGCCCCGAGGCCCGCTTCGTCCACCAAGGCATGACCTCCTCCGACATCCTCGACACGACCCTCAACCTGCAGCTGGTCCGCGCCGCCGACCTCCTCCTCACCCAAACCGACAAGCTTCTGGAAGCCCTGAAAACAAGAGCTTACGAGCACAAGCTCACCCTCACCATCGGCCGCTCCCACGGCATCCATGCGGAGCCGACCACCTTCGGCCTCAAGCTCGCCCAGGCCTACGCCGAATTCGTCCGCAATCGCAGCCGCTTGCAGGCCGCTCGCGCCGAAATCGCCACCTGCGCGATCAGCGGCCCCGTCGGCACCTTCGCCTCCATCGACCCGAAGGTCGAGGCGCATGTCGCTGAAAAGATGGGCCTTTCCATCGAGCCTATCTCCACCCAAGTGATCCCCCGCGACCGCCACGCCGCCTTCTTCTCCGCCCTCGCCGTCGTCGCCGGCTCCATCGAGCGCCTCTCGGTGGAGATCCGCCACCTCCAACGCACCGAAGTCCTTGAAGTCGAAGAGTATTTCTCACCCGGCCAAAAGGGCAGCAGCGCCATGCCCCACAAGCGGAATCCGGTGCTCACCGAAAACCTCACCGGCCTCGCCCGCATGGTCCGCGCCTATGCGATGCCTGCGCTGGAGAACGTAGCCCTGTGGCACGAAAGGGATATTTCCCATTCCAGCGTGGAGCGCTTCATCGGCCCCGACGCCACCATCACCCTGGACTTCGCCCTCGCCCGCCTCACGAGCGTCGTCGAAAAGCTCGTCGTCTACCCCGAGCGCATGCTGGAAAATCTCAACAAGCTCAAAGGCCTGGTCCACTCCCAGCACATCCTGCTCGCGCTCACCCAGGCCGGCGCGAGCCGCGAGGACGCCTATCGGCTCGTCCAGCGCAACGCCATGAAGACCTGGGATCACGGCGCCGATTTCCTCGCTTCCCTCAAGGCCGACGAGGAGGTGATCGCCCTCCTGCAACCCGCTGAGATCGAGAGCCATTTCGACATGGCCCCGCATCTGGCGCACGTGGAAACGGTCTTCGCGCGGGTCTTCCGCGACTGAACCGCTTTCCAATCGAAACCGAACGGCCGGATCGTGCGTATACCCCGTTGAAACCAATCGGGGATAGATTGCATGCGTCGCCGCACTTTCCTGGCCGGGTCCGTCGCCCTCGCCGCCGGAGCCGCCGCCTCCGCCGCCCGCGCCGAAGCGCACGGCTTCCGTTTCGCCTCCCTCGACGTGGAGGACGGCGAACTCGCGCTCGCCGACTTCGCCGGCCGGCCGATCCTCATCGTGAACACCGCCTCGCGCTGCGCCTTCACGCCGCAATACGAGGCGCTGCAGGCCCTGTGGGAGGGCTACCGCGACCGGGGCCTCGTGGTGATCGGCGCGCCGAGCCGCGACTTCGGTCGCCAGGAATACGCCGATGCCGAAAAGATCAAGGAATTCTGCGAAGTCAATTTCAGCATAGATTTCCCAATGACCAATCTGATCAAAGTCAAAGGCCCCGACGCCCATCCATTCTACAAATGGGCTCACGCCTCCGACCTGCCCAGTCCCCGCTGGAACTTCCACAAATACCTGCTCGACGGCCAAGGCCGCCTCGTCGGCGCTTGGAGCTCCGACGTCGCCCCGACGGATCCCGAAATCCTTCTGGCCATCGACCCGCTCCTGCCCGCAGCTTGACGCGCGGCGGCGAAGGCCGGACCCTCCGACCGATCATCGGAGGAGGGACCAAGTGGAGACGCTCGAACTCGTCGGCCTGACCGGGCTGGTCGGCCTTCTGGCAGGCTGGCTCACCCTCGGAGCCCTTGAAAACATTCGCTTTCCCGAGGTGAACCGCGCTCTCGTCCGCGACGTCCTCTCAATGACGCGCGTGTCCCAGGAACAGCCGCAGATCTACGAGCTGACGAAAGGCAACCGCATCGCCTCCGACGCCGTGCACCGCATCCTCTTCGCGATCATCGTGGCGGTCGAATGCCTCGCCGCCGGTCTCCTGATCTGGGGAACCGCGGCCTTGGCGCTCGCCGCCGCGGGCCTCGCCGATCCCGTCTCGGCGCGCATCGTCGCCGGATCCGGGACCATCCTCTTCACTCTGATCTGGGGCGCGTTCCTGGTGGGCGGCCAATGGGTGCACTATTGGGCCGCCTGGAAGGACAGCCAATTCACCCATTACTTCATGACCATATGGGGCGCCGTGACCTTCATCGCCCTGACCTGAGCTGACCTGACGGAGCCGCCTCGGGCCCCGTCCCGACCCTCGGCGTCAGCCGATCTCGCCCATCACCTGGGCCTTCGCCTCGGCCAGCAGCTCGGCCATCTTGGCGCGCAGACCGTCCGTCGCGACGCCTTTGGCCTCCAAATCGGCGGACACCTTGCGGTAGACGTCCTCGTCCCCCGCCTCCTCCAGATCCGCGATGACCACGGTCTTGGCGTAGTCCTCGGCCTCTTCGGCGCCCATGCCCATCAGGTCCGCCGCCCACAGGCCCAGCAGCTTGTCGCGCCGCGCCTCGGCCTTGAACTGCATCTCGGCGTCGTGGGCGTATTTCTTCTCGAAGGCCTGCTCGCGCTCGTCGAAGGTGGTCATGGTCGTCCTCCGGGGAATTCTGCCGAGCCCGCGCATCTCCCGGACGCGGGCGCGAGCCGTTGATAGCCGCTGAACGCCGCCGCGCCTAGACCGGCCCGGCCGCGAAGGGCGAGAATCCTTGCGGGCGACGGCCCGATGGCCTAAGCCCGCGGCGTCCGGCGGGAGGATCGCGCGATCCCCCGCCCTTTTCCGTCTTTCGAGGCAAATGATGGCGCGGCGCAGACTGGTCTACGAAGGCAAGGCGAAGATCCTCTACGAGGGTCCCGAGCCGGGCACTCTGATCCAGCACTTCAAGGACGACGCGACCGCCTTCAACGCCGAGAAGAAGGAGGTCGTCGACGGCAAGGGCGTGCTCAACAACCGCATCTCAGAGCACATCATGAACGGGCTGAACTCCATCGGCGTGCCGACCCACTTCATCCGCCGCCTGAACATGCGCGAGCAGCTGATCCGCGCCTGCGAGATCATCCCGCTCGAGATCGTGGTGCGCAACGTCGCCGCCGGGTCCATGTCCAAGCGCCTGGGCATCGACGAAGGCACGGCCCTGCCCCGTCCGATCATCGAGTTCTACTACAAGGACGACGCGCTCGGCGATCCGCTGGTGACAGAAGAGCATATCGCGGCCTTCAACTGGGCCGCCCAGCAGGACGTGGACGACATGATCTCGCTGGCCCTGCGGGTGAACGACTTCCTCGCCGGCATGATGATGGGCGTCGGCATCCGCCTGGTCGACTTCAAGATCGA
>JBCCPD010000279.1:0-5178 GCA_039025075.1 Pseudomonadota bacterium
CCGACAGGATCGCGTCCACCGACATGAAGTAGTGGGCCGGGTTCCCGTTATCGAGCTTGATCATCTCGGTCGAGGATGGCCAGCAGATCGTGGTCGGCGACACGCTCGCCCGGATCCCGCGGGAAGGTGCCAAGACCAAGGACATCACCGGCGGTCTGCCGCGGGTGGCGGAATTGTTCGAGGCCCGTCGGCCCAAGGACCACGCGATCATCGCCGAGATCGACGGCGTGGTGCACTTCGCCAAGGACTACAAAAACAAGCGCCGGATCGAGATCCAGCCCCACGATGACAGCCTGGAGAAGCGCGAATACCTCGTGCCCAAGGGCAAGCACATCGCGGTGCAGGAGGGCGATCACATCCAGAAGGGCGAGTACATCATGGATGGCAACCCCGCCCCCCATGACATCCTGGCCATTATGGGGATCGAGGCCCTGGCGAACTACCTGATCAACGAGGTGCAGGACGTCTACCGGCTGCAGGGCGTGAAGATCAACGACAAGCACATCGAGGTGATCGTTCGCCAGATGCTGCAGAAAATCGAGATCACCGGGTCCGGCGGCACGACCTTCCTGCCGGGCGAGCAGGTGGATCGGGTCGAGTTCGAGGAGGTGAACGAGAAGGCCGAGGCCCGGGGTCTGGAGCCCGCGACGGGCGAGCCGGTCCTGCTCGGCATCACCAAGGCGAGCCTGCAGACGCGGTCCTTCATCTCCGCCGCCTCGTTCCAGGAGACGACGCGGGTTCTGACGGAGGCTTCCGTTCAGGGCAAGCGCGACAAGCTGGTGGGCCTGAAGGAGAACGTGATCGTCGGGCGCCTGATCCCGGCGGGCACGGGCGGGGCGACGTCTCGCGTGAAGCGCGTGGCGACGGATCGGGACGCCAAGATCCTCGCGGCCAAGCAAGCGGAGGCCGAGGCGGCCGCCGCCGAAGCGGCGGCTTTGGAAGGGCCGACCGAAGTCTCGACCGAGGAGGGCGCTCCGTCCATCGACGCGGGCTGATCCTGAATGGGCGGTCGCCGGCATGCGGGCCGGCGACGCGCCGCTGCGGATCCGAGGCGGTGGCGCATAAACGTTTCATGACCGCGTTGACAATCCTAACGGTTGTGAAATGATGTTTTTTACAGGACTATTGGTTTGTTCTTTTGGAGGGTCGCGCCTTGGCAGCCGTTTACCGTTTTTCCAATGAGCCGATGGCGGCCGACGTCGCGCAGGTGACGGAGCTTGATGTCGCCGTCGAGGACGCCGTGGCGGCCATCGTCCGGCTCAGGGAGGCGGCCGATGGGGCGGGCGACGACGAACGGGACCGACTTGCCCGGGGCGCAGCGCGGATCGACGAGGCTCTCGCCCAGGCGGTCCGTGCGATTCATGGCTCTGACGAGCGCGATTGAGGCTGAAATTCCAAAGCTTTGAGCGAGAGTAACGATCGCCGCCGAGGCGATGTTGACACACTCGTAAGCCCTGCGTAGTTTCCGCGCACTTTCAAAGGGGCGAGTCGTTCCGGCGAAACAGCTCCCTTGAGGGCGACAATCTAAACTGGCGGTTAGCATGATCCGGGCCGACGAGGCTTCGATCCTCTGAATTTCGCCGCGGCGCGCCCGATGGGCGGTAACGCCGGCGGCGTTTCGCTTTCGCGTTTCCCGCCAGGACGTGAGGGCGAAAATCGCTCCGGCTGAGCGTCAGGGGTTCGGAGCGGCTTGGAAGCGAAAAGACGAAGACGAGAAAGGGCCGAGCGCCTATGCCGACGATCCAGCAGCTGATCCGGAAGCCCCGGCAGCCCAAAGTGAAGCGCCAGAAGTCGCTGCACCTGCAGGCCTGCCCGCAGAAGCGCGGCGTTTGCACGCGCGTCTACACCACCACGCCGAAGAAGCCGAACTCGGCGCTTCGGAAGGTGGCGAAGGTGCGCCTGACCAACGGGTTCGAGGTGATCAGCTACATCCCGGGCGAGGGGCACAACCTGCAGGAGCATTCGGTGGTGCTGATCCGCGGCGGCCGCGTGAAGGACCTTCCGGGCGTGCGCTACCACATCCTGCGCGGCGTGCTGGACACGCAGGGCGTCAAGGATCGGCGTCAGCGCCGCTCAAAATACGGCGCCAAGCGGCCCAAGTAAGAGGATCCCGAAATGTCCCGACGTCACAGCGCCGAAAAGCGCGAGGTTCTGCCCGACGCCAAGTACGGCGACCGCGTGCTGACCAAGTTCATGAACAACCTGATGTACCACGGCAAGAAATCCGCCGCCGAGGGCATCGTCTACGGTGCCATGGGCCGCGTGGAGGAGCGCCTCAAGCGCGTGCCGGTCGAGGTGTTCCACGAGGCGCTCGACAACATCAAGCCGAGCGTCGAGGTCCGCTCCCGCCGGGTCGGCGGCGCCACCTACCAGGTGCCCGTCGAGGTCCGTCCGGAGCGGCGCGAGGCCCTGGCGATCCGCTGGCTGATCGACGCCAGCCGCAAGCGGAACGAAAACACCATGGAAGAGCGGCTCGCCGCCGAACTCATGGACGCGGTCAACGGCCGCGGAACCGCCGTCAAGAAGCGGGAAGACACCCACAAGATGGCCGAAGCCAACAAGGCTTTCAGCCACTACCGCTGGTAAGACCCTTCCCAAGGCAGGACGAGACCGATGGCTCGCGATTACGACCTCACGCGCTACCGCAACTTCGGCATCATGGCCCATATCGATGCGGGCAAGACGACGACGACGGAGCGCATCCTCTACTACACCGGCAAGTCCCATAAGATCGGCGAAGTCCACGACGGAGCCGCGACCATGGACTGGATGGAGCAGGAACAGGAGCGCGGCATCACGATCACGTCCGCCGCGACGACCACGTTCTGGTTCCGCACAGAGGACGGCGAGACGCCGGCCGGCGAGTGGGGCGACGACGTCGACGCCGCGAAGTTCCGCTTCAACATCATCGACACGCCCGGCCACGTGGACTTCACCATCGAAGTCGAACGGTCCCTCGCCGTCCTCGACGGCGCGGTCTGCGTGCTGGACGCCAACGCCGGCGTGGAGCCGCAGACGGAGACCGTCTGGCGGCAGGCCGACCGCTACAAGGTCCCGCGCATCGTCTTCGTCAACAAGATGGACAAGATCGGCGCGGACTTCTTCAACTGCGTCGAGATGATCAAGGACCGCACCGGCGCCCAGCCGATGCCGATCCAGTGCCCGATCGGCGCAGAGACCGAGCTCGAGGGCCATATCGACCTGATCACCATGCAGGAATGGGTCTGGGTCGGCGAAGACCTCGGCGCCTCCTGGGAGCTGCGCGACATCCGCGCGGATCTCAAGGACAAGGCCGATGAGATGCGGGCGGAGATGATCGAGCTCGCCGTCGAGCAGGACGACGACGTGATGGAGAAGTATCTGGAAGGCGAAGAGCCCGACCAGGCGACGCTCCGCCGCCTGATCCGCAAGGGCACGCTGGCCATGGCCTTCGTGCCGGTGCTGTGCGGCTCGGCCTTCAAGAACAAGGGCGTGCAGCCGATGCTGAACGCCGTGATCGACTTCCTTCCGGGCCCGCTGGACGTGCCGGCCTACACCGGCTTCGCGCCGGGCGACGAGACGGAGACGCGGAACATCGAGCGTTCCGCCGAAGACGCTCAGCCGTTCTCGGGCCTCGCCTTCAAGATCATGAACGACCCCTTCGTGGGCTCGCTCACCTTCACCCGCATCTATTCGGGCCAGGTCAAGAAGGGCGACAGCCTGCTCAACTCGACCAAGGGCAAGAAAGAGCGCATCGGCCGCATGATGATGATGCACTCGAACTCCCGCGAGGAGATCGAGGAGGCGTTCGCCGGCGACATCATCGCGCTCGCCGGGCTGAAGGACACGACGACCGGCGACACGCTCTGCGACGCGCAGAAGCCGGTGGTGCTCGAGACGATGACCTTCCCCGATCCGGTCATCGAGATCGCGGTCGAACCGAAGACCAAAGCCGACCAGGAGAAGATGTCCGCCGGCCTGCAGCGTCTGGCGGCCGAGGACCCGTCCTTCCGTGTCGAGACCGACTTGGAAAGTGGTCAGACCATCATGAAGGGCATGGGCGAGCTCCATCTCGACATCCTGGTCGACCGCCTGAAGCGGGAGTTCAAGGTCGAGGCGAACATCGGCGCCCCGCAGGTGGCCTATCGCGAGACGATCGGCCACGAGGCGGAGATCGACTACACGCATAAGAAGCAGTCCGGCGGTTCGGGCCAGTTCGCGCGCGTGAAGATGGTGATCTCCCCCACCGAAGCGGGCGAAGGCTACAGCTTCGAGAGCAAGATCGTCGGCGGCTCGATCCCCAAGGAGTACATCCCGGGCGTCGAGAAGGGCATCAACTCGGTGATGGACTCCGGTCCGCTCGCCGGGTTCCCGGTGATCGACTTCAAGGTCGCGCTGATCGACGGCGCCTTCCACGACGTGGATTCCAGCGTGTTGGCGTTCGAGATCGCCTCTCGGGCCGCCATGCGGGAGGGCCTGCGCAAGGCGGGCGCCAAGCTGCTGGAGCCGATCATGAAGGTCGAGGTGGTCACGCCCGAGGAATACACCGGCGGGATCATCGGCGATCTGACGTCCCGGCGCGGACAGGTGACGGGGCAGGAGCCGCGCGGCAACGCCATTGCGATCAACAGCTTCGTGCCGCTGGCGAACATGTTCGGCTACATCAACAACCTGCGCTCGATGTCCTCGGGCCGCGCGCAGTTCACGATGCAGTTCGACCACTATGATCCGGTGCCGCAGGCGATCTCGGAAGAGATCCAGAAGAAATACGCCTGACGCTTTGAAGAATACGCGGCCGGCGCATCGGCGCCGGGCCGCCCCTGAACACGAAGGAGGCCAGTCATGGCGAAGGAAAAGTTCGAGCGCAACAAGCCGCACGTGAACGTCGGCACGATCGGCCACGTGGACCACGGCAAGACGACGCTGACGGCGGCGATCACCAAGTATTTCGGCGACTTCAAGGCCTATGACCAGATCGACGCGGCGCCCGAGGAGAAGGCGCGCGGCATCACGATCTCGACGGCCCACGTCGAATACGAGACCGACAACCGCCACTACGATCATGTTCTTCACGTAGTCGGCGTGGCCGGGGCAGTCGACATGGGCGTAGTGGCGGTTGTCGGTCTCGTATTCGACGTGCGCCGTCGAGATCGTGATGCCGCGGGCCTTCTCCTCGGGCGCCGCGTCGATCTGGTCATA
>JBCCPD010000280.1:0-5162 GCA_039025075.1 Pseudomonadota bacterium
AGCGCCTCGCCGGCCTCCCGCGCCGCCGCCTCGCGCTGGGAGTCCCGCCAGTTGAGCACGGCCGCGGCGGCCACGGCCAGCACCACGGCGCCGATGATCCAGGGCCCCCAGCGCTTCCACAGCGCCGTCATGCGGTCGCGCCGCAGTTCCTCGGACACTTCGTTGATGAAGCCGTCGCCGTCGCTCATCGCGTTCCGTCCCGCACCCTGCCCGCGCGCCCCAAGCGGCCTTCGCCTGGCCTCCGCCGCCGCCCCTCGCGACCGGCCTGCGGAGGCGCCGCCGCGAAAGCGCCGCCCCGCCCGCCCGTCCGCGCCCCGTCCGCCCGGCTTCGACCGGCGCTTTCGCGGCGCGCGCAACAGACTTTTTTCGTTTCCAACCGACCGAAAACCGCCGCGGGAGCGTATACTGGCCTGAAACCGGCCGTGCAAGCTTGCCCCCGCGCCCCGGCCGCCCCATCTGCAACCCTGCAAGTTGACGATCGCGTCAATGCGCAACGGCTCCAGGGCGCGACGACCCCAAGGCGCAACGACCCCGAAGTGGGCGCGCGCCGACCGAGATCGAGGATCGAGATGAAGCTCACCCATCTGCTGACCGCCGCCGCGGTGATGGTCGTCCTTTACCTCTGGGTGGGCACCCCGATCGACGCGCAGCAGAGCCAGGCGCAGGTCGGCGCGGCGGCGGGGGCGGAGGCCGCCGCCCCCGCGGTCAAAGTGGTCGCCTACCGCTCCCAGGCCCAGCCGGTGGAAGGCGCGGTCCTCATGCGCGGCCGCACCGAGGCCCATCGCTTCGTGGAGCTGCGCGCCGAAACGCCCGGCCTCGTGGTCTCCGAACCGCTGCGCGCCGGCGCCCGCGTCTCCGCCGGAGAGGTGCTGTGCCAACTCGATCCGGGCGAGCGCGAAGCGCGCCTGGCGGAGGCCGAGGCCCGCCTCGCCCAGGCCCAGGCCGACGCCGACGCGGCGGAGGCTTTGGTCACCCGCGGCATCACCGCCGAAAACACCGCCATCGCCCGCCGCGCCGCCCTGCAGGCCGCCCAGGCCGCCGTGCGCGCGGCGCAGATCGACATGGACCGTCTGACGCTGGAGGCGCCCTTCGACGGCGTTCTGGAAAGCGACGCGGCGGAGATCGGCAGCCTCCTGCGCATCGGCGACGAGTGCGCCCGGATCATCGCGCTCGACCCGATCAAGCTGGTCGGCTTCGTGTCGGAGGCCGAGATCGATCAGCTCGGCTTCGGCCAGACCGCCTTCGCCCGCCTCGTCTCGGGGCGGGAGCTGGCGGGCTCGATCAGCTTCATCTCCCGCTCCGCCGACGAGACGACGCGCACGTTTAGGGTCGAGATCACCGCCCAGAACCCGCGCGGCGAGGTCCGCGACGGTCTGACGGCCGAGATCTTCGTGCCGCTGGCGGGGGGCGAGGCGCATCTGGCGCCGCAGAACGCTCTGACGCTGGACGACGCCGGCCGGCTGGGGGTCCGGCTGGTGGTGGACGGACGCGCCCGCTTCGCGCCCGTGGACATCCTTCGCGAAACGCGCGAAGGACTTTGGCTCGGCGGCCTGCCCGCACAGGCCGACATCATCTTCGTGGGTCAGGAATACGTCGCCGACGGCCGCGCCGTCGAGGCGACGCTGGAAGAGTGGAGCGTCGCGCGATGACCGGCATGATCGACTGGGCCACGGAACGGGCCCGCATGATCTTCGCCTTCGTGATCCTGTCGCTTGCGGCGGGATCGGTGGCCTATGTGGGCCTGCCCAAGGAAGGCGAGCCGGACATCCAGGTCCCGGTCCTCTTCGTCTCCATCCCCTTCGCCGGCATCTCCGCCTCCGACAGCGAGCGCCTGCTGCTCAAGCCCTTGGAGCAGGAGCTGGGAGAGGTCGACGGCCTCGACCAGATGACCTCCACCGCCGCCGAAGGCTACGCCAACGTGGTCATGGAGTTCGAGTTCGGCTGGAACAAGGACGCCACCATCGCTCAGGTGCGCGAGGCGGTGGACAAGGCCAAGACCGAGTTCCCCGAAGGCTACGACGAGCCGACCATCGACGAGTTCAACTTCTCGGCCTTCCCGATCGTCATCGTCTCCCTCGCCGGGAACGTGCCCGAACGCACTCTGCTGCGCTATGCCCAGGACCTGCAGCGCGAGGTCGAAAGCCTCTCCTCGGTGCTGGAGGCGAGCCTCACCGGCAACCGCGACGAGATGCTGGAGGTGGTGCTCGATCCCCTCAAGCTCGAGGCCTACGACATCACCGGGCAGGAGCTGGTGAACGTCGTGGTGAACAACAACCAGCTGGTCGCCGCCGGCGCCGTGCAGAGCGGCTCCGGCCAGTTCGCGGTCAAGTTGCCGGCCTCCTTCAAGGACGCCCGCGACGTCTACGAGCTGCCGGTCAAGGCCGAGGGCGACCGGGTCATCACCCTCAGCGACGTGGCCGACATCCGCCTGACCTTCGAGGACGCCGAAGGCACCGCCCGCTACAACGGCGACAAGACCATCGCCCTGCAGGTCTCCAAGGTGAAGGGCTACCCGGTCATCGACACGGTGGAGGAGATCAAGGCCACCGTCGCCGCGGTGCAGGAGACCTGGCCCCAAGCGCTGCGCGACGCGGTCGAGGTCAGCTACTCCATGGACGAAAGCACCCAGGTCAAGGGCATGGTCGGCCAGCTCGAAGGCTCGGTGCTGACGGCCGTGGCGCTGGTGATGATCGTGGTCCTGGGCGCGCTCGGCTTCCGCTCGGCCCTGCTGGTCGGCTTCGCCATCCCCACCTCGTTCCTCCTGTGCTTCGTGCTGCTGGCGGTCTTCGGGATGAGCGTGACCAACATGGTCATGTTCGGCCTGATCCTCGCCGTGGGCATGCTGGTCGACGGCGCCATCGTGGTGGTGGAATACGCCGATCAGCGCATCCGCGACGGCATGGGCCCGATGCGCGCCTACGCCGCCGCCGCCAAGCGCATGTTCTGGCCGATCATCTCCTCGACCGCGACGACGCTCTGCGCCTTCCTGCCGATGCTGTTCTGGCCCGGCATCCCCGGCGAGTTCATGTCGAACCTGCCCGTGACGCTGATCTTCGTGCTCTCCGCCTCCCTGGTCGTCGCCCTCCTCTACCTGCCGGTCATCGGCGGCGTCGCCGGGCGCCTGTCGCGCGGGCTCGAGACCCGGTCGATCTGGCTGCAGAGCAGCCTGCATTGGACGCTGCGCGGCGTTCTGCTGCTCGCGGTCGCCGCCGGCGTCGCCGGGCTCGCCTTCCTCCTGACCCAGGCCCAAGGACCCGCGCTCGCCGGGCTCGGCATCGCGCTGATCCTCGCCTGCCTCCTGCTCTCCACCGTCGCCGGCAGCTTCAAGAACCACGCCGCCCCGCCGCCGCCCAAGGCCGGCTACCGCCGAACCCTCTTCGGCCGCGTCATCCGCTTCATGGTCGGCAACCCGGTCATGCCTTTCGTGGCCATCGCCGCCGCCTTCGGCGGCGTCTTCTGGTCCTTCGGCTTCTACGGAGAGAACAACAAGGGCGTGGAGTTCTTCGTGGAGACGGAGCCCGAGCGCGCCATCATCTACGTGCGCGCCCGCGGCAACCTCTCCTTGGCCGAGCGCGACCGTCTCCTCGCGGCTGTGGAGCAGCGGGTGATGACCGTCGAGGGCATCGAAAGCGTCTTCGCCTTCGCCGGCCGCGGCGGTCTCGACCGCGGCGCCGGCCAGGGCCCCAAGGACAGCGTTGGACAGGTGCAGGTGGAGCTGGCCCCCTGGGGCGCCCGCCCCCCCGGCAAGCTGATCCTGGCGGAGATCGAAAAGGCCATCGAAGGCTATCCCGGCGTCATCTCCGAAATCCAGCAGCAGCAGGACGGGCCCCAGCAGGGCAAGCCGATCCAGCTGCGCCTGAAGGGCGACGACTGGCAGACCCTGCTGACCGCCGCCGCGACCGCCCGCGACCACTTCCTCACCGTCGACGGCCTGGTGGAGGTGGAGGACACCCGCCCCCTGCCCGGCATCGATTGGGAGCTGGACGTGGACGTGGCCACCGCCGGCCGCTTCGGCGCCGACGTGGCGCAGATCGGGCCCATGGTCTCGCTGCTGACCAACGGCATCCTGCTGGACACCATGCGCCCCGACGACAGCGAGGAGGAGGTGGAGATCCGCGTGCGGTTCCCCGAGGAATACCGCGTCATCTCCACCCTCGACGACATGCGCGTGCGCACCGCGGTCGGCATGGTGCCCTTGGGCAATTTCGTCACCCGCAGCCCGGCCCCCAAGCTGGGCGAGATCAACCGCGTCGACGGCCAGCGCTATTTCGACGTCAAGGCCGATGTCGGGCCCGGCGCCAACGTCAACGAGCGCATCGCCGAGCTGACCCGCTGGATCGAGGAGGAGGATCCCTTCCCCGAAGGCGTCGCCTGGCTCTTCACCGGCGATCAGGAGGAGCAGGCGGAATCGATGGCTTTCCTGGGCCAGGCCTTCGTCGGCGCCCTGGGCCTTATGTTCGTGATCCTGCTGGCGCAGTTCAACTCGGTCTACAACTCGATCCTGGTGCTCTCGGCCGTGGTGATGTCCGTCGCCGGCGTGCTGATCGGCATGGTGATGATGGACCAGACCTTCTCCATCATCATGACCGGAACCGGGATCGTGGCCCTCGCCGGGATCGTGGTGAACAACAACATCGTGCTGATCGACACCTATCAGGAATACGCCAGGCAGATGCCGCGCATCGAGGCGATCGTGCGCACGGCCGAACAGCGCATCCGGCCGGTCCTGCTGACCACGATCACCACCATGGCCGGCCTGACGCCGATGATGCTCGGCATCTCGGTCGACTTCGCCCGCGGCGGCTACACGGTCGATGCGCCGACGGCGCTGTGGTGGAAGCAGCTGGCGACGGCGGTGGTCTGGGGCCTGGGCACGGCCACGGTGCTGACCCTGGTGGTCACGCCCTCGGCCCTCGCCGCGCGGGTCTGGGTCGGCGCATTCTTCGGCTGGCTGGCCGGGCGCGTCGCCTCCCGAGCCTCCGAGCGCGGACGCTTGGCGGCCCTGCGCCGCGCCGCCGCGCGCGTGATCAACCAGGACGTGCTCTGGGACCGCCCCGCGCTGCCCGCCGGCGCGGCGGCGTCGTCGGCCGAGCCGTTCGGCGACGACCCGGATCCCGACGCCAACTACTTCGCCCCCGACGGCCGCTACGCCAAGGCCGCCG
>JBCCPD010000281.1:0-5151 GCA_039025075.1 Pseudomonadota bacterium
CGCGGTCGCCGAGCGCGACGGCAACGGCCCCGCCCACGTCCTGCGCACGTTGGAGATCGACGCGCTGGACGCGGATGCCGCGGGTTTCGAACCCATCTGGGCCGGCGAGAAGCGGGTCGGCTTCGTCACCTCCGGCGGCTATGGCCACACGCTGAAGAAGTCGCTCGCCATGGCCCTGCTGGAGCCGGACCACGCCGAGATCGGCACGGACCTCTCGGTCCACGTCGTCGGCGTCGAGCGCCCCGCCAAAGTCATCCCCGACAGCCCTTACGATCCCAAGGGCGAGGCCATGCGCGCCTGATCCAAGCGTGAGCGCGCACGCGCTCACGCATGCAAAATTCTGAGTATGACAGCGATATCAATCTCATAAGACCCTGCTCAACCTTGAGCACCCCAAGGGCCCGCCGCCATGACCCCCTCCGACCCCGCCGACGTCCCGCCTCCCGAACCCGGCTCGCCCGAGGCCGCGGCCCGCACCCGCCCCCGTCGCCGCCGCCCTCGCGGCGGCGAGGCCGAGGCCCCCCGCGGCGGCGGCCCCCGTCAGGTCGACTACCGCAACCTGAAAAACCCGTTCCCCCCGGTCCCCGTCTTCACCGAGGACCGCGTCCAGGCCATCCACGAGGCCGCCCTCCAGGTCCTCGAAGAGCTCGGCACCAAGATCCTCCTCCCCGAGGCCCGGCAGCTCTACCGCGCCGGTGGCGCGACCGTCGACGACTCCACCGAGATGGTCTTCATCGGCCGAGAGATCGTCGAGGCCGCGCTCGCCAGCGCCCCCAAGTCCATCGAACTGAAGGGCGGCGCCCGCCACCGAGACCTCACCTGGGAGCTCGGAAACCTCACCTTCCAGCCCGGCGCCGGCGCCCCCCACGCCACCGACCGCGAACGCGGCCGTCGCCCCGGCCGGCTCGAGGACTACCGGGAACTCGTGACCCTCACCCAGTCCTTCGACGCCCTGCACATCGTCCCGCCCCTGATCGAGCCCCAGGACGTCCCCGTCCACCTGCGCCACTATGCGATGACCGAGGCGGCGCTGACCCTTTCGGACAAGATCCCCCCGGTTTATGCCCGCGGCAAGCCGCAGGTGATGGACTGCTTCGAAATGGTGAGGGATTTCCGCGGCTTGACGGACGACCAATTCCGCGCCGCCTCCCACGCCTACACGATCATCAACACCAACTCCCCGCGCACCATTGACGTGCCCATGGCCCAGGGCCTGATCGACTTCGCGCGTCACGGCCAGGTCTCCATCGTCACGCCCTTCTGCCTGATGGGCGCCATGGCCCCGGTGACGGTGGCGGGCGCTCTGACCCTCAGCCATGCCGAGGCGCTCGCCGCCATCACGTTGACGCAATTGGCGAATCCTGGCGCGCCGGTCTGCTACGGCGCGTTCGCGAGCTCCGTGGACATGAAATCCGGCGCCCCCGCCTTCGGCACGCCTGAGCACGTGAAGGCGAACCTAGGCGCCGGCCAGCTCGCCCGCCTGGTCGGGCTCCCCTGGCGCTCCGCCGCCGGCAGCGCCGCCAACGTCAACGACGCTCAGGCCGCCCATGAGACCGAGATGAGCGCCTGGGGCGCGGTTCTGGCCGGCGCGACCATCATCATCCACGCCGCCGGCTGGATCGAAGGGGGCCTCTCGGTCAGCTACGAAAAGCTGATCACCGACATGGAGATGGTGCAGACCTTCGCCGAGCTCTGCACTGCGCCGCCCGCCACCGACGACGACATCGCGCTGGAGGCGTTGCGAGAAATCCAGCCCGGAGGGCATTTCTTCGGCTCCGCCCACACCATGGCGCGCTACCAGTCGGCCTTCTACGAGCCCCTCGTCGCCGATTGGTCCAACTTCGGGGCGTGGACCGAGGCGGGCGGCCTCGACGCCTCGGAACGGGCGACGGCCATCTGGAAACGCCGTCTCGCCGAGGCCGAGCCCCTGCCGCTCGACGGCGACCGGGTCGAAGCCATGAAAGCCTTCATCGCCCGCCGGACCGAGGAGGGCGGCGCGCCCTATGAAAGCTGAGTTTTTTCAGTCAGATGGCTGATCCCATCCCCCTTTCCGCCGAAGCGTCCGCAACCCCTCCCGGCAACGTCAAGGCGACGCGGGAGGATTGGCTGGCGGTGGCGCTGGACGTGCTGGTCTCCGACGGGGTGGAGCAGGTCAAGGTGCTGACGCTGGGGGAGCGTCTGCAGGTCTCCCGCTCCTCCTTCTATTGGTATTTCAAGTCCCGCCAGGACCTTTTGGACGCGCTTCTGCGGCACTGGCAGGACGTCAACGACGCCGGTCTGATCGCCATGGCGGAAGCGCCGGCGGAGACCGTAACTCAGGCCGTGCTCAACGTTTTTCGGATCACGGCGGATCCTGAGCTGTTCTCCACGCCCCTCGACTTCGCCATCCGAGAGTGGGCGCGGCGGTCCGGGCCCGTGAGGCGGGTGCTGGACTTGTCGGACGCGCGCCGGCTGGAGGCTCTGGCGGCCATGTTCGCCCGCCATGGCTATGCGGCGAAGGAGGCGGAGGCGCGGGCTCGGGTGCTGTATTTCACCCAGCTCGGCTACGATCAGGCGGAGCTGGGGGAGCCCTGGCGGGATCGTTTGGCGCTCGTTCCGGAGTATCTGCTTGTTTTTACAGGGCGGGAGGCGCCTGCGGAGGAGGTCTCCGCCTTCGAAACCTACGTGCACGACATGCAAAAGGCCTGAGCCCATGCCCGACGCCATCATCATCGGAACCGGCGTGATCGGCGCCGCCGTCGCCTTCGAGCTCGCCAAAAAGGGCCTCAAAACCCTGAGCTTGGACCGCGCGGGGCAGATCGGGCACGGGTCGACCGCCGCGTCCTGCGCGATCATCCGGATGCATTACAGCACCTTGGACGGGACCGCGCTCGCCTGGGAGGGATACCATTATTGGCGCGATTGGGAGGCGCATCTGGGGCTGCCGGACGGGGCCGATCTGGCGCGGTTTCGAGAGGTCGGGTGCCTGGTGATGAAGACGGAAGCCAATGGTTTCTTGGACAAGCACATGCGCTACAGCGCGGAATTGGACTGTCCGTTCGAGGAATGGTCGCCCGAAACCATCGCGGAGAAGCTGCCGTTCTATCGGTTGGATAGCTTTTCGCCGCCGAAACGGCGCGACGATCCGGCGTTCGGGGCGCCGAACGGGGCGAAAGTGGAGGGCGCGGTGTTCTGGCCGAAGGCCGGATACGTCACGGATCCTGCGCTTTCGGCTCAGAATCTGGCCGAGGCGGCGCGGAAACATGGCTCGGAGTTCCGCGTCAACGCGGATGTGGCGGAGATTCTGCAGGAAAACGGGCGGGTTTCAGGGGTCCGGCTGGCCAATGAAGAGGTCATTCACGCGCCGATCGTGGTCAATGTGGCCGGCCCAGTGTCGGCGAAAGTCAACGAAATGGCGGGGGTCTTGGGCGACATGACCATCGCCACGCGGCCCTTGCGGCAGGAAGTGGTGCATGTTCCCGCGCCCGAAGGCGTCGATTTCGAGGGGGCCGGGACCATCGTTTCGGACAGCGATATCGGGCTTTATTGCCGGCCTGAGAGCGGAAATCACATCTTGATCGGCTCAGAAGACCCCGAATGCGACCCGCATGTGTGGCTGGAAGACGAGCAGGATCTGGACCGAAACTTTACCGACCAGTGGAGTTTGCAGGCGCTTCGCTATGCTCAGCGGGCGCCGAGCCTGGGGATTCCGTCGCGGATGCGGGGCGTGGTGGACCTTTACGACGCCTCGACGGACTGGATTCCGATCTATGATCGGTCGTCTTTGCCTGGTTTTTACATGGCCTGCGGCAGTTCGGGGAACCAATACAAGAACGCGCCCATTGCCGGGAAGCTCATGGCGGAGCTGATCGAGGCCTGCGAGGGCGGCCATGACCACGATTCAGAGCCCCTGAGCGTGCGATTGCCCTATCTGGGGCGGGATCTGAGCCTCGGTTTCTTCTCGCGGAAGCGGCCGATCAACGAGGAATCGAGCTTTTCCGTGCTGGGTTGAGCGGGGCTTTTCGCGGTTTGTTCCGGCGATTTTTGGCGCGGTTTCGCGGTTTGTTCTCGCTGTTCATGCGCGGGTTTCGCGTTTCGTTCTCGTGATTTCCGGGCCGTTCGGGGGTCTTCAGGCCCCGTATCGAGCCTTCGCATAGGCGATGAAGGCGTCGAAACTGGTCGGGTTCGACATGGAATCGCGGTTCACGACGCGCTCCGGGTCGCCTCCCAGCAGCAGTTTCTTGACCGGAACCTCGAGTTTCTTGCCGCTGAGGGTGCGGGGGACCTCGGCGATCTGAACGATGTCGTCGGGGAGGAAGCGGGCCGAGACGGCCTCTCGGATCGCGGTCTTGATCGCGTCGCGGAGGGGGTCGTCGAGGGTCAGGCCCTCCCTCAACGCCACGAAGAGAGGCATGAAGCTTTCCTTGCCGAGAAATTCGAGGTCGACGACGAGGCTGTCGACGACCTCTTCGAGGTTTTCTACGGCGCGGTAGATCTCGGAGGAGCCCAGGCGCAGGCCGCGGCGGTTGATGGTGGCGTCGGAGCGGCCGTAGATCACCGAGCCGCCGGAGGGGGCGATGCGGATCCAGTCGCCGTGGCGCCAGACGCCGGGATAGGTGTCGAAGTAGCTTTCGTGCAGGCGCGAGCCGTCCTCGTCGCCCCAGAAGTAGAGGGGCATGGCGGGGGAGGGGCGGGTGCAGACGAGTTCTCCGACGGCGTCGTCGAGGCGGTTTCCTTGTTCGTCCCAGGCCTCGACCGCCATGCCGAGCCAGCGGCACTGCATCTCGCCGGCGCGGACCGGCAGGAGCGGGCAGCCGCCGACGAAGGCCCCGGCGAGGTCGGTGCCGCCGGAGATCGGCGCGAGCCAGCAGTCGGAGGCGACGTGGGCGTAGATCCAGTCATAGGCCTCCGGCGGCAGGGGGGAGCCGGTGGCGGAGATGGAGCGGATGGCGGAAAGATCTGCGACTTGCGTGGGTTTGACGCCGTCCTTGATGCAGGCTGTGAAGTAGGCGGCGCCGGCGCCGAAATAGGTGACGCAGGTCTCCCCGGCGAAGCGCCAGACCTCTCCCATGTCCGGGTTGTTGGGGGCGCCGTCGAAGATCGTCAGCGTGCAGCCTTTGAGGAGCGCGACGAGCTGGGTGTTCCACATGATCCAGCCGGAGGCGGTGAGCC
>JBCCPD010000282.1:0-5142 GCA_039025075.1 Pseudomonadota bacterium
CCTAGGCCTCTCCGCCGTCCCCCCTTTCGCCCCTTGGATCGCCGTGATCCCCACCCTCGGAGGCTCCTTGGCCGGCGCCCTCCTCGCCGCCCCGCTCCTCTCAGCCGCCCTCTCCCGAGCCCACGCCGCCGCCTGGCCCCCCTGGCCAAGCCTCGCCCTGCGCATCGCCGCAGCTTGGACCTCGGCAGCGGCGGTGCTGCTGCTGGCGTTGGTGATGGGGCCGAGGGGGTGAGGTTGCTGGGCCCTTCCCTCATCTCTCTCCACGGATCTAGGCTCGGGCCGACTGAGGAGAGGGACGCATGGAAGAAGTCGCTCGGTACTTCTTGGAGCGAGAGAACCAGAGGCATTGGCTGCGTGGGCTGAACCGTGAGTCTATGGAACTCCACGCCTTGAGGATTGCGCTTCGGATGTTGCCGTTGCTGGCGCTTGATCACTCTCAACATCGCGATCAGCTTGGTTCGAACCTTGTGATGCCGTGTTTGCAAGCGATCGCGGCAAGTTGGTCGTCAGAGGATGTTAGAGCCGGCGTACCAGAGTCGCTTGTGAGAGCTCGCGTTGAACGCGCTTCCAAGGCCGCGAGCAGTGCTGTGTCTTCCGCGCACGATTCGTCGCGCGTGCTCCTTCTGTCCGCGGCCGCGGCGCAAACCGTTGCGCTCCCTGAACCGTTGGACATGACGCACGCTGAATTGCTGATCACGGGTCCAGCCGCAGGTTCCGACCTCGCGCCAAGCAAACGCGCGGTGTCGGCGGCTTTGGAAAAGGCTCGAAGCGACCCGAACGTTTTCGCCGGTCGAGATCGTCAGATGATCAAGGCGTTGCCTCTGTGGCCCGCCTCTACAGATCGCAACACTGCTGCAACACCTGACTGGATCGAGCGTTATTGGAACTTTTTGCGCGCCTACCTCGACTCTCGCCAAGGCGAAAACTGGCGCGTCTGGACCGACTGGTACCAGGACCGCCTCGACGGCAAGCCCATCGATTGGGAGCTCGAACGCGCCCGCCTCCAGCCGCCCGAGACGTGGGAAGCCGGCCCCAAGGCCCTCAACGACGCCATCGCCCGGCGCCTCGAGGAGATCGAGGCGGAGCGCCGCGCCGCCGCCACACCCCCGCCCGACCCGCTCATCGAGGCCGCCGCCCTAGGCGACGTCGCGCCCGACCCGCAGAAGCGGGAGATGCGCATCGTCCCCCGCCCCGCCGAAACGCCGCTCCTCGCCGAGCCGACCGCCGCCGCCGACTACGCCAACAAGCTGGAAACCCTCGCCCTCGACGCCGCCGACCTCGCCGAGGACGTCGCGCGCGACTATCCCAACATCGGCAAGGGCTTCCCAGCTCAGCTCAACCGCTACGCCGCCCTCCTCCAGGACGCGACGCCCCAAACCCTCAACCCCGACCGCTTCTTCAGCCTCGGCCAGGGCCTCCTCGACCTGAACGCCAACGAGGACATCAGCGACGCTCTCCCCGTCGAGTACGACCAGCGCCTGCAGCGCCTCGCCGACCTGCACCGCGTCTTCGCCCACGCCTACTACGCCCGGACGGAGGACCGCCGCGCGCCCGTGGACGCGCTGCCCACGCCGGCGCCCGAGGGCCCCGCCGGCGACCCCGGCGGCCTCGCCGAGGCGGCCGCGGATCTTCCCGAAAAGCTCGTCGCCGACGTCGCCGAGCTTCCGCCGCTCAGCGCCGACGACCGGCTCTGGCTCGAAGGCCTGGCCGAGGACGTCCGTCGCCGCGGCGTCGACCTGGCCCTTCTCGACGGCGCCCGGCGCGAAGCCGAGCGCGCCGCGCTCTACCGCATCGTCCGCAGCCTCGTCGCCACCGTGAAGGTCTACGCCGACAAGGCCGTCGCCGCCGCGTCCTCCGCCGCGGACGCGGTCCCCGACGGCGTGCGCCACAGCCTCCTGGCGTCCGCGTCCTACGACGCGATCACCAAATTGATAAGGTTGCTGTTTCCTTAGGTCAGCACCGCCAGCCGCCGCCCAACGCCTGCTCCAAAACGGAACACAGCACCAAAGAGATCAATGAAATCAGAGCGAACGCGCGTGCTCAAGCGTGAGCGCCCTCACCTCGCATGCACCCGAGCCGCCTCCGGCGACCAGCTCACCCGCACCGCCTCGCCCCGCTCGAACGCGCCGAACGCGCCGGGCGCGCAGCGCACCGGGATCTCTCGGCCGTCCGGCAGCTCCACCCCGTGGCTCTCCACCAGCCCCAGATAGACCCGCTCGCGATAGACCCCGCTCAGACCGTCTCCGTCACGGGCCAGCGCAAGGCTCTCCGAGCGCACCGACAGGCTCCCCGCGCCGCTCGCGAATCCCCCGGCCGCCGCGACCGCGACGCCCCCCGGAACGTCCATCCGCGCCAGGCCGCCCTCGACCCTCAAAACCCCGTCGAAGATCACCCGCTCGCCCACGAACTCGGCCGCGAAGCGCGTCTCGGGCCGCTCATAAAGATCCGACGGCGCCCCCGCCTCCACCAACTTCCCGTCCGAGATCAGGGCCATGCGGTCGGCGACCGTCATCGCCTCCTCCTGGTTGTGGGTGACGTGGATGAAGGTGATGCCCACCTCCTCCTGCAGGTGCTTGAGCTCGTAGCACATTTCTTTCCGCAGCTTGGCGTCGAGCGCGGCCAGAGGCTCGTCCAACAGCAGGATCCGCGGCTTCAGCGCCAGCGCCCGGGCAAGCTGCACGCGCTGCTGCTGCCCGCCCGACAGCTCCCAGATGCGCCGCTCGCCATAGCCGGCGAGGCTCACCTGCGCCAAAGCCGCCTCCGCCTGCCGCGCCACCTCCTCGCGCGGCAGCTTTCTAAGCTTCAGCCCGTAACCCACGTTCTGCGCGACGGTCATGTGGGGGAACAAAGCATAGCTCTGGAACACCATCCCGGTCGGCCGCTTCTCGGGCCCCAGATGCTCCACCGCCCGGCCTTCCAGAAAAATCTCTCCGGCGTCCGGCTTCACGAACCCCCCGAGAGCCCGGAGCAGCGTGGTCTTGCCGCCCCCGGATGGGCCCAGCAAAGCGAAATAGCGGCCAGCGCCGATCTCCAGGTCCACGCCGTCCAGCGCGCGCACTCGGCCGTAGCGCTTGACCAGCCCCCGGGCCTCCACCGCCGCCGCGGTCACGTCAGACATCGCGTTCATCAATTCCCCTCCGGCGCTCGCAGCCGCCGCGCCATCTGCTCCTGCCTCGCCCAAGTCCACAGCAGGATCGCCGTCACGCCCGAGATCGACACGATGGAGATCATGCCCCCCATCGCATAGCTCTGCTCGCTCATGCCGGTGTTCAGCATCTGGCTGATGAGCACCGTGGTGAACGTGTCGAAGCCCCCCTTGAGGGCGTTCGAGCGGACGTACTCGTTGAACACCAGGATCACCGTGAAGCTGGTGGCGCTCAGCACCCCGGGCCGGATCTGCGGGAACTCCACCTGCCAAAAGGCCTGCCAAGGCGTGGCCCCGCAGGCGCGGGCGGCCTCCGTATGCTCGGGGTTGTAGCGGCCCATGGTGATCAGGATCACCACGAAGGCGTAGGGCAGAGTGTAGACGACCATGCCGATCACCGCCGTGCCGAAGCCCAAGCGGAACCAGGTCCCGACGGGCAGCCCGGTCGCGTCCGCCACCGCCCCGAACATCCCGTTCAGCGTCTTGAAGTAGACCAGCAGCGTCGTCGCGAAGATGTCCGGCGGCGCGAACAGCGGCAGCAGCAGCAGGAACACCAGCCACAGTTTTTTCGTCAGCCGCTTGTAGAGCTTGGCCGCCATCAGCGCGAAGGGCACCGTGAAGCAGGCGGTCACCGCGCCCACCGCCAAGGTCCAGGCCAAGGCCCGCACCAACGCCGCGTCCCGGAACACCGCGAAATACCACTGCGTGGTGAACTCGTAGCGGGCGGCCCCGAAGCCCAGCAGGTTGAAGCTGACATAAAGGTTGTAGAACACCGGCGTCATGATCGCGCCGATCACGACCGCCAGCCACAGCCAGCCGAACCGCGTCTCCCAGGGGGAGGCGTAGGCGTCCGCCCCCGCGCTCATCGCCAGGATCTCATCGCCCAGGTCTCACCGGCGCGACCTCATCGATAGGGCTCCAGCACCGAGCCGAGGTTGAAAAGCCGATGCCCGATCGCCAGCAGCCCGATCAGCGTGAAGGTCATGATGGCGCTCACCGCCATCGCCAATGGAAAATCTAGCGCGATGACCGCCTGCGTGGCGATCAGCCCCGCGTTCACCGCCCCCGGCCCGCCCAGGATGTTCGGCACCAAGGCCACGCCGAGCCCGTTGACCAGGATGAAGACGCAGCCTGCGAACACCCCAGGCGCCGCCAGCGGCAGGATCACGTCCACGAACACCCGATGCCGCGGCGCACCGATGTCGGCGCAGACCTCGAAGACGTGGCGGGGCGCCGCCTCCATCGCCAGGAACCCGCAGAAGATCATGAAGGGCATGAAGCTGAGCACTTCGCCGATGATCACGCCGGTCGGGGTGAACAGGATCACCGTCAGCGGCTCGGAGATCACGCCCAGCCCCATCAGCGCCTCGTTCACCAGCCCGTTCCGGCTCAGCACCGGGCGCAGCATGAAGAGGCGCACGATCTCCGACACCATGAAGGGCAGGATGAAGAGCAGCATGACCCGATGCTGCGCCGCCTCGGGGATCCGCCGCCGGATGAAGACGGCCAGCGGGAAGCCCAGCACGAAGCAGATCGCCACGGCCACGGTCGAGTGCTTGATCGAATTCAGAAAGTTCCCGAACCGGGCGGAGAAGAAGAAGTTCTCGTAGGAGAACAAGGTGAACCCCGGCTCCATCCAGAACATCGTCCGCTCCCAGAACGACCAGACCACCGTCAGCAGCGAGGGGACCAGAAAGAACAGCGCCATGAACACGGCCGGCACGTAGAACACCGCCGCACCGACCCGCTCCAACGCGCCCGCCGCCGGCGAGGCGCTCCGCAAGGGGCCGGCCGCGGAGGGAGGAGCCGCGGCCGGCCAAGACGCGGCGTGGGAGGCGCGCCGCGTCTGCGGGGGGGGGGGGCGCGGCGCGGCGCCGCCCGGGTGGCCCCGGCGGCGGGGGGGGGGGGGGGGCGGGCCCCCCCCCCGGATCGACGTGCGGCGCACGGCGAAACCGCCGCACGGCCTGTTAACCCCGGCACAGCATTCAAAATCCACC
>JBCCPD010000283.1:0-5129 GCA_039025075.1 Pseudomonadota bacterium
ACGGCCTTTTCTACGGCGTGCCCATCGAGGTGAAGGCCCACGCCGCGGCCGGCGTCGACTGCCTGGTGAACTTCTCCCGCGCCGCGCTGACCCAGGCGCAGGCGGCGTTCCCGTCCCTGCTGGCGCTCAACATCACCGCCTCGCCCGAGGTGCTGGCCCGCCGCCTCGCCGCCCGCGGCCGCGAAAGCGCCGAGGACATCGCCCGCCGCCTGGCGGAGGCCGACAAGCCGCTGCCTCCGGGCCTGCGGGTCGTCCCCCTCGCCAATGACGGCCCGCTGGAGCGGACCGTCGCGCGCGCGGTCGCCGCGCTCGACCGCAACCCCCCGGACGCCCGCCCGCAAAGCGCCGGAGCCGCGCAGCCGGAGGGCGCCGCATGAACTCTCCCTTTCCGCCCGCCGCCGCCCAGCCCGTCGGCCCTCTGACCGAAGACCTCGCCCTCGCCAACGCCCGCCTGGTGCTGCCCGACCGCGTCGTTCCGGGCGCCGTGACCATCGAGGCCGGCGTCATCGCCGAGATCGCCGAGGGCGACCGCGTGCCTGCCGGCGCCGTCGACTGCGGCGGCGACCTGGTCCTGCCGGGCCTGGTGGAGCTGCACACCGACAATCTGGAGCGGCACATCGAGCCCCGGCCCGAGGTCGACTGGCCGCACCTTCCGGCCCTCATCGCCCACGACGCCGAGCTCGCCTCCACCGGCATCACCACCGTCTTCGACGCCCTGCGCGTCGGCTCGATGGTCTCCGGCGGCAAGGCCAGCTATCGCGACTACGCCCGCAAGCTGGCCGACGAGCTGCTCGGCGCCCGCGCCGAAGGGCTGTTCAAGATCAGCCACTTCCTGCATCTGCGGGCGGAGATCTGCTCGGAGACGCTGCTGGACGAGCTGGCCGCCTTCGGGCCGGAGGACCGCGTCGGCATCGTCAGCCTCATGGACCACACGCCGGGCCAAAGACAGTTCCGCGACCTCACCGCGCTGAAGACCTACGTCACCAGGAAGCGCGGCATGACCGACGCTGAATTCGCCGACCATGTGGCGCATCTGCACGGTCTCCAGCGGCGCTTCGGGGCCGCGCACGAGACCGGCGCGGTGGCCGAGGCCGCCCGCCTCGGCGCCGCGCTCGCCAGCCATGACGACACGACGCAGGCGCAGGTCGCCGCCTCCGCCGCCCATGGCGTCGCCTTCGCCGAGTTCCCCACGACGGTCGAGGCGGCGCAGGCCTGCCGCGACGAGGGCATCGCGGTGATGATGGGCGCGCCGAACCTGATCCGCGGCGGCTCCCATTCCGGCAACGTCGCGGCGGAGACGCTGGCGCGCGAGGGTCTGCTGGACATCGTGTCGTCGGACTACGTGCCCTCTGCGCTGCTTTTGTCGGCGTTCCGCCTGGCCGAGATCTGGGGCGATCTGCCCCGCGCCGTGGCGACCGTTGCGCTCAACCCGGCCCGCGCCGCCGGCCTGAACGACCGCGGCGCCCTTGCCCCAGGCCTGCGCGGCGACGTCCTGCGCCTGCGCCCGCGCGACGGCGTTCCGCTCCTGCGCGGCGCGTGGAGCCAGGGCCGCCAAGTGGCGTGACGGCGTCGACGCGCGCAGAGCGTCGCCGAAGCGGCGGCTGGGGCTGACGGGAAAAGAGGTGGCGGAGCCGAAGGGATTCGAACCCTCGAAGCGGTTGCCCGCTTACTCCCTTAGCAGGGGAGCGCCTTCGACCACTCGGCCACAGCTCCGCCGACGCGTATAGCGACGGGGCCGCGTCGGAGCAACCCGCGCGGCGGCGCTCAAAACCCGTCGCGCAGCCGCTGCGACAGCCCCTCCCGGTCCAGCGCCTCCAGGCCCAAGGACGCCGCGCTCCGCCCCTCGGCAGGCAGGTCGCGGCCGCACGCCGCGCCGCCGATCGCCAGAAGGCCCGCCGCCACCGGGGCCGGCGCGCCGGTCCAAGCCGCCAGGCTCGCCAGGAACGACAGGCCCTCGACCACGTCCTCCCGCATGTAGCGATGCGCCGAAAGGTCCAGAGCCTCATGCCAGTCCTTGGAGGCCACCAGCCGGTCATGGGCCAGGTTGCCGTACATCCAGTCCGAGGTCTCGTAGTGGTCGCGCAGCGGGAAATGCGGCGGTCCGTAGCCCAGCGCCTCGCGCAGCGCGATCCGCTCGGCGTCGAGCGCGTCATGGACCCGGCGGATCGAGGGCTGCGTGCCTTCGGCGTGGATGTCCCAGGCGTCGAAATGCTCGATGGGACCGGCGTTCATCAGGATCAAAGGCGGATGGATGATCGGGCCGGCGTTCATCAGCGCGGCCGAAAGCGCGTCCTCCACCGGCTCGATCGCGCCGGGAAACGCCTCGGCGATCAGACCCAGCGCCTCGGCCGAGCGCGATGCGGGCAGCGCCCCGGTGGGCAGGCGCGAGGCGCGGGTGGTGATCCGGATCGCGCCCTCGGCCGGCTTGCGGCAGAGCCAGGGCAGGGTGCCGGTCTCGGCGAAGGTCACCTGCGCCTCGCAGCCGAGCGCCCGAAGGCGCCGCGGCATCAGCCAGCTGCCGAAGGTGCCCGGCGGCAGGAACACCACCTGCCCGTCGCGCAGATGGGGCGCGAGCGCGTCGGCCAGGTCGGCCTGGGCGAAGGCGGGCAGAGGGGCGACGATCAGCTCGGCGCCCTCCACCGCCGCGCCGATCTCCGCCTCCAGCCGCGGGCGGGCGACGCGCTCCCCGCGGTGATCCACGACCCGCAGGCCGCCCTGGGCGCGGATCGCGTCGAACGCGGCCCCGTCGCGGCGCCACCAGGCGACGTCGTGGCCCCGCTCCTCCAGGTCCGCCGCGGCGGCGTGGGCGCCGTTGCCGCCGCCCAGCACGCAGATGCGCCTTGCGCCCATGCCGATCACGCTCCGTTTCCGCTGGATTAACCTTCGAAGCCTAGGTTTTGACTCGTCTTCGCCGCAAGCGGCCGCCGGCATCGAGCCGGCATCGAGCGGAAACCGCTTAGGTTGAAGGGCATTGCATGGTATCGTCATGAAAACGTCATACCAGGAAGGATAGGGACCATGATCCGTTCGATCCGAGTCTGCATCGTCCTGACGGTTCTGGCCCTCGCGGCCTTTCCCGCCTCCGCCGGTCCGCGCGCGGAGGCGTCGGCCCACGCGTCTCGCCCGCAGGCGGCGATGGCCGAGCATGCGCGCACCTGCCGCCACTACCAGAACCGCGCCCGCTTCAAGCCCCGCGGCCCCGGCGCCCCGCTCGAAGGACGGCTGGCCGACAACTGCGCCGCGGCGCTGACCATCCTGCGCCAAGGCCCGGAGGTGACCGAGGCGCGGTCCGCCCGCGCCCGCCTCTACATGCAGCGTCTGACCCGCCTGAAGGCCGCCGTCATCGACATCAATCGCGATCGCATCTACGGCCCCGACCCGGGGCGGCTCGCGCAGCCTTTGACCGGTCCGGACCGGCGCATCGGACGCGGCGCCCTCGTCACCCCGACGGGCGAGTACCTGATCGCCCGGCACATGGGCGTGCTCGACGCGCTCGAGGCCTGGTCGGCCGGAGAAGCGATGGTCAAGGCCTCGGCCGCCGAGCCGGAGCGGCCCGCCGGGTCAGTCCCGCAGGCCGTGCAGCCAGCCGAGCAGCCCGACGGTTGAGCCGTCCTTGCCCTCGGGCGACGCCTCGCCCGAGACCATCGGCTCCAGCGTCTTGGCCAGGCTCTTGCCCAGCTCCACCCCCCACTGGTCGAAGCTGTTGATCCCCCAGATCGCCCCCTCCACGAACACCCGGTGCTCGTAGAGCGCGATCAGGCGGCCCAGAGCGTAGGGGTCCAGCCGCCGATGCATCAGCGTCAGCGACGGGCGGTTGCCCGGAAAGGCGCGGTGCGGGGCCAGCCGCGCGGCCTCGGCCTCCGGCACGCCCTCGTCGCGCATCATCGCCTCGGCCTCTTCGCGCGTGCGGCCGCGCATCAGCGCCTCGGACTGCGCCAAGCAGTTGGCGATCAGCAGGCGGTGATGCTCCGCCAGCTCCGGCTCCCACGCTTCGGCGGCCAGTATGAACTCGGCCGGGATGACGGCCGTGCCCTGGTGCAGCAGCTGAAAGAAGGCATGCTGGCCGTTGGTCCCCGGCTCGCCCCAGACCACCGGCCCGGTGTCGCCCGGCAGGCCCCGCCGCAGCCGCGCGATCTTGCCGTTCGACTCCATGTCGAGCTGCTGCAGATAGGCCGGCAGCCGCGCCAGCCGCTGGTCATAGGGCAGCACCGCGCGCGAGCCATGGCCCAGCGCGTTGCGATGCCAGACCCCCACCATCGCCATCAGCGCCGGCAGGTTCGCCTCCAGCGGCGCCTCGCGGAAATGGCGGTCCATGTCGCGGGCGCCCCTCAGCAGGTCCTCGAACCGCTCCCGCCCCACGGCGATCATCATCGACAGCCCGATGGAAGACCACAGCGAGTATCGCCCTCCGACCCAGTCCCAGAAGCCGAAGACCCGATCCTCGGCGATCCTGAATTCGGCGACCTTGTCGAGCGCCGTGGACAGGGCCGCGAAATGCGCGCCGACCTTCTCCTCCCCCACCGCCGCCGCCATCCAGGCGCGGGCCGATCGGGCGTTGGTCATCGTCTCGACCGTGGTGAAGGTCTTGGAGGCGATCAGCACCAGCGTCCGCGCCGGATCCAGACCCTTGGCGACATCCGCGAAATGCGCCCCGTCGACGTTTGAGACGAACCAGCAGCGCGGCCCGTCATGCACCGGCGCCATGGCCGGAACCGCCATGGCCGGCCCCAGGTCCGACCCGCCGATGCCGATGTTCACCACATCCGTGAAGGGCCGCCCGCCCGAGGCCGCGATCTCCCCCGACCGCACCGCCTCGGCGAAGGCCAGGCAGCGCTGCCGCACCTCCCTGATCGCCGGCGCCACGTCCTCCCCATCCACGAAGAATTTTTCTCCGGTCCCGGCGCGCAAGGCCACGTGCAGCACCGCGCGCCGCTCCGTGTCGTTGATCGGCTCGCCCGCGAACATGGCGTCGCGCAAGCCTTCCACGTCGGCCGCGCGGGCCACGGCGGCGAGCGCCTCCAGCGCCTCCGCATCGAGCCCCGTCTTCGACACGTCGAGCAGCAGATCGTCCAGGCGGAAGCTCAGCCGCTCGAACCGCTCCGGATCCTCGGCGAAGAGATCCACGATCC
>JBCCPD010000284.1:0-5116 GCA_039025075.1 Pseudomonadota bacterium
AAACGGCGATCTTCCTCGAAGCCAACCCGCCGCCCGCCGATCCAGGCGCCGTGCGGCGCGGCGACGGGCCGTAGGCCCCCGCCGCGCCGCGCTGGCCCAACGGGAGGCGAAGAAGCTCCGCTTCGAAGCCGACGGGCGGGAGCGCCACCTGTCAGCTTTGCACGTAGGTTTCGTCCAACGCGTAGCCGGCCGACCGCACGGTCCGGATCGGGTCGCGGTCGCCGCGGCGGTTGATGGCTTTGCGCAGGCGACCGACATGGACGTCTACGGTGCGGATCTCGACATAGACGTCGCGGCCCCAGACGAGGTCGAGGAGCTGCTCGCGCGAAAAGACGCGGCCGGGGCGCTGCATCAGGACGTCGAGCAGCTTGAACTCGGTGGGGCCCAGGTGGAGGTCGCGCTCGGCGCGGCGGACGCGGTGGGCTTGGCGGTCCAGCACGATGTCGCCGAAGGTGGCGACGTCGCCGGCGAGGGTCGGGCGGGAGCGGCGCAGGACCGCGCGGATGCGGGCCATCAGCTCGGTCATCGAAAAGGGCTTCGTCAGGTAGTCGTCGGCGCCGGTTTCGAGGCCGCGGATGCGGTCGTCCTCCTCCCCGCGGGCCGTGAGCATGATGATGGGGGTGTCCTTGATCTCCGTGCGCGCGCGGATCTGGCGGCAGATCTCGATGCCGGAGACATGGGGCAGCATCCAGTCCAGCACGATCAGGTCGGGCTTCTCGTCCTGCACGGCGAAGAGCGCCTCGTCGCCGTCGTTGACCAGGGCGACACGGTAGCCCTCCTTGCCGAGGTTGTATTCGAGAAGGGCGCCGAGGCTCTCCTCATCCTCGATGACCATCACGCGGGCGCTCATCGGCGCGATCCTCCTTCAGGTCCGGTCGTTCGGCGCGGCCGGGGGGCGCGGCGGCCGCCCGGCGCGCGGCGCGGTCATGCCTCGGGCGAGAGGCCGTAGGTCTTGGGGCCGCGGGGACGCTCTTCGGTCAGCGTCTCCCCCTCGACCACGTAGTAGGTCATCTCGGCGATGTGGGTGGCGTGGTCGCCGATGCGCTCGAGGTTCTTGGCGATGAACATGACGTGGGAGCCGAGCGTGATCGTGCGCGGATCCTCCATCATGTAGGTCACCAGTTCGCGGAAGAGGGCGTTGTAGAGCTCGTCGATCTCCACGTCCCGGCGCCAGACCTGCACGGCGAGCGACACGTCCTTGGAGGCGAAGGCGTCGAGCGCCTCCACCAGCTGACGCTGGCTGTCGCGGCCCATGCGGACGATCGAGGGGGTTAGGCGCAGGGGCTTGGACTGCGTCAGCTCGATCCCTCGGCGGGCGATGGATTTGGAAAGGTCGCCGACCCGCTCCAGCGTGTTGGCGAGCTTCATGGCCGCCACCAGAAGCCGCAGGTCATGGGCGACGGGGGAGCGCAGGGCGAGGGTGCGGATCACCATCTCCTCCGTCTCCGTCTCCAACCGGTCGAGGCGGCGGTCGCGGGCGACGACCTCCTCGCACAGGGCCAGATCGCGCCGCTCGACCCCTTCGAGGGCCTGGCCGAGCATGTCCTCCGCCAGACCGCCCATCTCGGCGATCTTGGCGCGCACGCCCATCAGTTCGTCATCGAAGGCGCTGACGATGTGGCGGCCGACTTCCATTCTACCCATGTCCCCAGACTTTCCGGCTGACCCTTTGGCGGCTCCGACGCTCAGCCGAAGCGGCCCGTGATGTAATCCTGCGTGCGTTGATCGTTCGGATTGGTGAAGATCTTGGGCGTGTCGTCGTATTCGACCATCACCCCGAGGTGGAAGAAGGCGGTCTTTTGCGACACCCGCGCCGCCTGCTGCATGGAGTGGGTGACGATCACGAGGGAGAAGCTTTCGCGCAGCTCGGCGATCAGCTCCTCGATCTGGGCGGTGGCGATGGGGTCGAGGGCCGAGCAGGGCTCGTCCATCAGCAGCACCTCGGGCGCCGTGGCGATGGCGCGGGCGATGCACAGGCGCTGCTGCTGGCCGCCGGACAAGCCCGTGCCGGGGCTGTCGAGCCGGTCCTTCACCTCGTCCCAAAGGGCGGCCTTGCGCAGGGCCTGCTCCACCACCGCGTCGAGATCGGCCTTGGTGTCCACGAGGCCGTGGATCTTGGGCCCGTAGGAGACGTTGTCGTAGATCGACTTCGGAAACGGGTTGGGTTTTTGGAAGACCATCCCGACCTTGGCGCGCAGCTGCACCGGGTCGACGTCGCGGTCGTAGATGTCGTCGCCGTCGAGGCGCAGGTCGCCGGTGACCTTGCAGCTGTCGATGGTGTCGTTCATGCGGTTGAGGCAGCGCAGGAACGTCGACTTGCCGCAGCCCGAGGGGCCGATGAAGGCGGTGACGGTCTTGTCCAGCAGGTCCACCGACACCTGGTCGATGGCTTTGGACTCTCCGTAGTGCACGTCCACGTCTCGGGTGGCGAATTTCACGTCCGCGGCGTTCACGCGGGCATCTCCCAGGCTCATGTCGTTCATGGCTTTTAACATCCTTCGGCTAGGGGGATCACCAGCGGCGTTCGAACCGGCGGCGGAGGAAAATGGCGAGGGCGTTCATCACCACCAGGAAGGCGAGCAGGACGCAGATGGCGGCGGCGGTGCGCGCCTCGAAGCCCCGCTCGGGGAAGTCGGCCCAGCGGAAGACCTGGACCGGCAGGACTGTGGCGCTGTCGGTGACGCCGCCGGGGATGTCGACGATGAAGGCGACCATGCCGATCATGATGAGGGGCGCGGTTTCGCCCAGGGCCGCGGCCATGCCGATTATGGTGCCGGTGAGGATGCCGGGCATGGCCAGCGGCAGGACATGGTGGAAGGAGGTCTGGAGCTTGGAGGCGCCGAGGCCGAGCGCCGCGTCGCGGATCGAGGGCGGCACGGCGCGGATGGCGGCGCGCGAGGCGATGATGATGGTCGGAAGCGTCATCAGCGCCAGCACCGCGCCGCCGGCGATGGGCGCCGAGCGAGGCATGAAGCCGCCGATCTGCACGCCGAAGACCTCCACGCCCGCCACGAAGACCGAGAGGCCGAGAAGGCCGAAGACGATGGAGGGGACGGCGGCGAGGTTGTTGATGTTGACCTCGATGAAGTCGGTGAGGCGGTTCTTGGGGGCGAATTCCTCGAGGTAGATGGCCGCCAGCACGCCGATGGGGAAGGCGAGGCAGAAGGTCACCAGCATGGTCCAGAAGGAGCCGACGGCGGCGCCCCAGATGCCGGCCAGCTCCGGCTCCCGGCTGTCGCCAGCGGTGAAGAAGCGGGTGTTGAAGGTGGAGGAGACCTCGCCCTGCTCGCGCAGGATCTCCACCGCGATGATCTGCTTGTCGGAAATCTTGCGGGCGCGCTCGGGGGTGTCCATGACCCACAGGATCCAGTCCTCGGGCGCGGCCTCGGCGTCGGTTTCGAGGGGGATGATCACCTCTCCGACGATGCCGGCGGCGGAGAGGCGCTCGGCCTTCACCACGCCGCCGTTGATGCGGACCATGACCGACGGGGTGGTCTCGTCCAGAGCCTCCTCGCCGCCGGGGCGGGCGGCGCGGGCTTCGAGGTCGTCGGCCTCGGCGGCGAAGCGGTCGCGGTTGGCGGCGAAGGTGGCGGCGGAGGCGAGGGCGGATTCGCGGTCCTCTTCGGTCGCCGCATCGGCGGCCTCTTGGGCGCGGACGGCGCGGCCCTGTTCCTGCAGGGCGGCCTGGCGGCGCTGGAGGCGAGCGCGGTCGAGCAGCGTCTCCTTCACGGCGCCGAGCTGGGCGACGAAGTCGTTGGAGGTGGAGAGCAGCTCGATCGTGCCTTCCGTGCCGGTGGGGGAGAGGATGCCGGCGTGCTGCACCTTCCGCAGGTCGCCGAAGACGCCTTTGAGGTAGAGGTCGACGTCGTCCGAGGCGAGGAGGGGGAAGGCGATGTCCTGGCCCACGAGGTCCGGGTTCTCGATGACGTGGTCGCGAAGCTCGAACGAGGCGCCGGGGGAGACGATGCCGTAAAGGTCCCGGCGGGAGCGGCGGTCGCCCATGGACGGGAAGAGCGCGCGCAGCTGGGAGCGGACGAGGCCGTTGTAGTCGGCGGTGCGCAGCTCCTCGGGCGTCGAGCCGAGATCTTCGGCCGGCAGGGAGAGGGTCGGCGTCAGGTAGTGCTCGGTCACCGCGTAGGAGGCTTGGATGAAGGTGGTCCAGAGCAGGATCACCAGCGCCGCCCCGGCCAGGCCGATGGCGAGGATGCCGTAGGCCTTGAGCCGCCATTCGGCCGCCCGACGCGCCTTGAGCCGCCGCTTCGCCGCCGTCGAGCCGTGCTGGGCCGAGAGGTCCGCCATGCTGACCATGGGCTGCGTCTCCTCAGTCGTACATCTCGCGGTAGCGGCGCACGATGCGCAGCGCCGCCACGTTGAGGGCGAGGGTGATCACGAAGAGCGTGAAGCCCAGGGCGAAGGCGGGCGGGCCGGCGGTGGCGGCCTCGGTGTCGCCGGTGATGAGCATGACGATCTGCACGGTCACGGTCGTCATCGCGTCCAGCGGATTGACGGTGAGGTTGGCGCCCTGCCCGGCGGCCATGGTGACGATCATGGTCTCGCCGATGGCCTTGGAGATGCCGAGCAGAACCGCCGAGACGATGCCGGGCAGCGCCGCGGGCAGCACCACCTGGCGCATGGTCTCGCCCTTGGTGGCGCCGAGGCCGTAGGAGCCGTCGCGCAGGCTTTGCGGCACGGCGTTGATGACGTCGTCCGACAGGGAGGAGATGAAGGGGATGATCATGATCCCCATGACGATGCCGGCGGCGAGCGCGGATTCGGAGGCGACGTCGAGCCCGATGGCCCGGCCGGTGTCGCGGATGAAGGGCGCGACGGTGATGGCGGCGAAGAAGCCGTAGACCACCGTGGGGATGCCGGCGAGGATCTCCAGCATCGGCTTGGCCCAGGCGCGCACGTGCTTGGGCGCGAAGTCCGACAGGTAGATCGCGGCGAAGAGGCCGATGGGCACCGCCACCAGCATGGCGATCAACGTGATCATGATCGTGCCGAGGAAGAGCGGCACGGCCCCGACCGCCGCGGGGTCCATCGAACCTTCGAAGATGCCCGAGAGCGGCGACCAGGTGGTCCCGAAGAGGAAGGAGAAGATCTGCCAGTCGATGCG
>JBCCPD010000285.1:0-5112 GCA_039025075.1 Pseudomonadota bacterium
CCTGCCCGACGCGGAGCTCGACGCGCTGATGCTCGCCCATGCCAGCGACATCCAGCACGCCGCCGGCACCTGCCGGATGAGCGCCTGGGGCGATCCGGGCGGCGTGGTGAACCCGGACCTGACGGTCAAGGGCGTGCCGGGCCTGCGCGTGGCCGACGCCTCGATCATGCCGATGGACTGCCGCGCGAACACCCACATGACCTGCGTCATGATCGGCGAGTGGCTGGCGGAGCGGCTGAAAGCGGAGGCGCGGGCTTGATCCGACGACGACGACGCCGCCTGGACTCCGCGATCGCCGCGGAGTCTGCGCAAGGCCTGACCTGATCGAACCTCTCGCAGCCGCCGGAGCGATCCCCGACCCTTCGTTCGCAAACCTTCGAGAAGGCGCGAACCCGTCGCTGATCGCTCAACCGAAAGGGATGGTGGAGGGGGCTGGATTCGAACCAGCGTAGGGTTTCCCCGACGGATTTACAGTCCGTTGCATTTGACCGCTCTGCCACCCCTCCACGGGCGCGGACGCAGGGCGTCCGGGCGACGACGCGCGGTGTAGGGGCCCCGGACCGGCCCGTCAACCGCTCCCTTGCGGCCTCCGCGCGCTTGCGCCCGCGCTTCGCCCGCGATAGCGCCCGAGGCCATGAGCCAGCGCCCCCCAGACCGCCGCCCCAAGAAACCCGCCTGGGCCGTCGACAAGGACCGCGCCCGCCGCCTCGGCCCCGAAACCGTCTGGCTTTTCGGCCTGCATGCCGTGCGCGACGCCCTCCTGAACCCCGCCCGGGTCAAGCGCCGCCTCATCCTCACCCGCAACGCCGCCCAGCGCCTGGGGCCGGACGCGATCATCGCCGGCGGCCTCGACCCCGAAACCGCCGACGCGCGGAAATTTCCGCCCGTGCTCGACCCCCAATCGGTGCACCAAGGCGCCGCGCTCCAGGCGGAGCCTCTGGACTGGGGCCCGCTCGAGCAGCTCTGCGCGCCCCAAGGCCCGCGCGACCTCGCCGTGCTGCTCGACCGCGTCACCGACCCGCACAACGTCGGCGCCGTCCTGCGCTCGGCCGAGGTATTCGGCGCCCGCGCCGTGATCGCCCCCGCCCGCCATTCGGCGCCCGAGACCGGGGCCCTGGCCAAGACCGCCTCGGGCGCTCTGGAACGCCAGCCCTATCTGCGCGTCAAGAACCTCTCGACCACGATGGAGGGCCTCAAGGACCTCGGCTGGACCGTCCTCGGCCTCGACGGGGAGGCGGAGCGGGATCTCGCCGAGGCCCTGCCCGCCCTGCCCCCGGGCCCGCTCGCCCTCGCCTTGGGCGCCGAAGGGCCCGGCCTCCGGGACAAGACGCGGGAGACCTGCGACGCGCTGGCCCGCATCCCCTCCGCCGCGTCCTTCGCCTCGCTCAACGTCTCCAACGCCGCGGCGGTCGCGCTCTTCGCCGCGGCGGGCCGCGGATGAGCGGCGGCTGAGACGGCGGCGCGCCGCCCCCCCCGGCCGCGCCCGCCGAAACCGCCCGCGCCTCCGAAAATCGCCCTCGCTTCCGATCACGTCACGGTCAGCGCCCCTCGCCCGACGCGCCGTCGTTGCGATATCCCCCGATGTCCGCCCCGACCGGGGCCTCATCGCAAGGGAAGCCCTTTCCATGTCCGACCACGCCGCCACCCGCTTCAGCCGCCGCGCCGCCCTCGGCCTCGCCGTCGCCGCCGGCCTCGCCGCGGCGCTTCCCGCCGCGCCCGCCTTCGCGTCGGACGACGCCGTCTTCACCAACTGGCGCGGCCATGCGATCCGCGGCTACGACCCGGTCGCCTATTTCTCTCAAGGCGAGCCCATCGAAGGCTCCTCGTCCTACGAGCTGGAGCATGACGGCGCCACCTGGCGCTTCGCCTCGGCCGAGAACATGGCCAAGTTCCAGGCCGATCCCGCCGCCTACGCCCCCCAATACGGCGGCTACTGCGCCTGGGCCGTCTCCCAGGGCAAGACCGCCCCGATCGATCCGGACGCCTGGAAGATCGTCGACGGCAAGCTCTACCTGAACTACAACGCCTCGATCCAGGAGCGGTGGGAACAGGACATCCCCGGCTTCATCCAAAAGGCGGACGCCAACTGGCCGTCGGTTCTGAACTGACATCCGCCTGGCGGACGCGCGCGGCGATTTGACCGCTCGACGCTTAACATCGGCGCGCCGCGTCCCCATATTGATATTCGAAGCGGGTCGGCCCGGCGGTCGGCCTCTTCATCCACTCACTGTCCCTCGTTCCGACTAGGCGCCCTCCTCGGAGGGCGCCTTTTTTCGTCCGGGGAGGCGACCGGCGAGGCGCTCCGGAACGGCGCCTCCGCCCTGTCCCGGTTCGCAGCGCGCCTTGCGTCGTCTTCCGCCGCCTGGACCCGGCGCGCCTCCGCCGGAACGCGCCTCCGCCTCGCCCCTTGCGCCGCCCCCGCCCCGGCGCCACCGTCCCCCAATGACCGACGCCTGCACCACGATCACCCCCGGCCCCGACGGCCTGCGCGCGCTTCTCAAGCGCGTCAAGACCATCGCCGCCGTCGGCATCTCCCCCAACTCGGTCCGCCCCTCGCACTACGTCGGCCGCTATCTGGCGCTCAAAGGCTACCGCGTGCTGCCGGTGAACCCCATGCACGCCGGCAAGACCCTCTGGGGCGCGCCGGTCGCCGCCTCCCTGGCCGAGATCCCCGCCTCCGAAGACCCCATCCAGATGGTCGACGTCTTCCGCCGATCGTCGGAGGCCGGCGCGGTGGTGGACGAGGCGCTCGACGTCCTCGCCGACCGAGGCCTGCAGGTCATCTGGATGCAGATCGGCGTCTGCGACGACGCCGCCGCCAAGCGGGCCGAAGCCAAGGGCGTTCAGGTCGTCCAGAACCTCTGCCCCAAGATGGAATACCAGCGCCTCTTCGGAGAGCTCCGCATGGGCGGCATCGCCACCGGCGTGATTTCGTCGAAGCTCTGAGCGCGCCCCGCGGCCCTGGCGCCCCGCGGCTCCAGCGGCCCGGACCCGCAGAGCCTCCGACCCCCAGCGCCGCGCTCCCGAGCGCCGCCGGCCCTCAGCGCCTCAAACCGCCGCCGCCATCCGCCCCGCGATCCGCCCCAGCGTCACGGCCGAGGCGAGCCCCGCCGCCGGCAGGTACCCGGACGAGCCGCTCCCCGACATGCCCCGCGCCGTTCCTCCGGCCGCGAAGAAGTTCGGCAGAACGCCCCCGTCGGCGCGCGCCACCCGGCCCTCGGCGTCCAGCTGCAGACCGCCTTGGGTGTGGAACAGCGCCCCGGTGATCCGCACCAGCCGATAGGGCGGGGCCAGAGGCGCGGCGCCTCTGAAGTCCCTCCCGAACGGGTCGGCGGCCTCGCCCCGCGCCGCGGCCTCGACCGCCGCCAAGGTCTCCGCCAAGGCGCTCGCCTCGCAGCCGATGCGCTCCGCCGCCGCCGCGACGTCGTCGGCCGCCTTCACCGCGCCCAAGGCCAGCAGATCGCGATACTCCGCCAGGTCCTTCGCCCGCGCCTCCCGCGCCGCGTCGAACAGGGCCCAGGCGATCCCCTCCGGCTGCGCCAGCACCCGCTGTCCCTGCCCGGAGATGTCCGCCAGCTCGTCGCAGAACCGCGCGCCCCGGACGTTCACCTGCACCCCGCCGTCCATGAAGACGTTGTAGTTCAGCAGCACCGCCTCCGGATGCGCCAGCGCGCCATAGCCCTGAAAACCGTCCATCGACCCCGCCGCCGCGCCCAGCGCCAGCCCCCAGCGGATGCCGGCGCCGTCGTTGCCCTCGTGTCCATGGTGGCGGTAGACGGGCGAGCGGCCGAAATCGGGGATGTGCTCGCGCACCATCTCCCGGTTGGCGCCGAAGCCGCAGGTGGCGGCGACCAGCGCGCTACAGGCGATGCGTTCCTCGCGCCCATCGGGCCGGCGCACCGTCGCGGCGCCGATCCGCCCTTCAGGCGCCGCATGCAGGCGCGCGACATGCGCCCCGCAGGCGAGCCGAACCCCTGCCGCCTCGCAGGCCTCCAGCAGACGGGCCGACATCTCCGCCCCCGTCTGGCTGGGCAGCGAATGCAGCCGGTTCACCGAATGCCCGAAGACGCCCGCCCATTCGGGGTTCACGCGATACGGGAGCCCCACCTCGTCGGTCAGCCAGTCCATCACGGGGCCGGAGGCTTCGGCGATCAGCCGCGTCATCACCGGGTCCGCCGTGCCGCCGGTCTTCGCCCTCACGTCCTCGATCAGACGCTCGGGCGAATCCTCGATCCCCGCCTCGCGCTGCACCCGGCTGCCGGCGGCGCAGACGGCACCTTGCGACATGGTGGTCAGGCCCGAGGGCCGGGCGTCCCGCTCCAGCAGCAGGACCTGCGCGCCGGCCTGCCGCGCGCTCAGCGCCGCGGTCAGCCCCGCCGCGCCCGCGCCCACGACGACGACCTGAGCCTCTGCCTCGGCCCCCGCCTCCGGCGCGTCCTCGAAGATCACGTCCGCCATGCTCCAGCCTCCCGCCTCTCCGCCGCATCCGTAGCGTTCCAAGACCCGAGCGGGCCCGCCCGACATTTGCCCGACGAAAGCCCGACATTCGCCCGACGCCGCCCCGACGTTCGCCCGACCCGCGCCCCGACGCAAACCCGACGCCGGCCCGACATCCGCCCGACCGCGGCCCGACGCCGGCCCGACATTTGCGGGACGAACGAGACGCGAACATCGACGAGGCCCCACGCCGCATCTCGCCCCCCGGGCGGGCTTGGTCTAGGCTCCGCCACGCCGCTACTTGGCCGCTTTTCCGAGGGAGGAACCCCCGATGTCCGAAGACGCCCCCAAGTCCTACGGGTTCGACACGCTCCAGATCCACGCCGGCGCCCGGCCCGACCCGGCCACCGGCGCCCGCCAGACCCCGGTCTACCAGAACACCGCCTACGTCTTCCGAGACGCCGACCACGCCGCCGCGCTCTTCAACCTCCAGGAAGTCGGCTACATCTACTCGCGCCTCACCAACCCCACCGTCTCGGCGCTGCAGGAGCGGGTCGCGACGCTGGAGGGAGGGGCCGGCGCCGTCGCCACGGCCTCGGGCCATGCCGCTCAAATCCTTGCGCTTTTCCCGCTGATGGGCCCCGGGGACAACATCGTCGTCTCCTCCCGCCTCTA
>JBCCPD010000286.1:0-5096 GCA_039025075.1 Pseudomonadota bacterium
GCTGAGGAGATCGCGGAGAGCCGGGTCTGGGACGGCGCGAGCTTCCGCTTCGCGAGCGAAGGCGGTCTCGCGCTGGGCGAGGACGCGGCCCGATGGGCGCTCGCCGCCTTCGCGCGGGACGAAGACGCGTCCCCGCCCAGGCTCCTTTTGGACCTGAACGGCGGTTCGCCGGCGGTGGGGCGCGAGGGCGTGGCCCTGACCGGCGCGGCGCTGGACGGGCTTTCCGGCCTGGCCGGGCTGACCGCCTCGGTCGACGGAGCGGCGGGGCAGCCGGTGTCCGTTGCCGCCGACGGGGCCTTTTCGCTGCCGGTGGAAGGGCTGGGCGACGGAACCTACGAAGTCCGCTTCGACGCGGTCGACGCCGAGGGCGCCGCGGCCTCGTGCGCCGTGGAGGTGGTGCTGGACGCGGCAGCGCCGACGATCGAGCTGACGTCGTTCGGCGATGGGGCGGCGCTGTCGCCCGGGGCGCGTCTGACCGGGTCGGCGGACGGCACGGGCTCGAACCTCGCGTCGCTCGCCTGGTCGGTGAACGGCGGACCCGCGCGAGCCTTGCCGGCGGGCGCGGGCGCGGTGTCCTTCGACCGGGCGCTGGACCTGTCCGGCCTTTCCGCCGGCGCCCACGCGATCGCGCTGCGCGCGCGCGACGCGGCCGGCAACGATGCGGTGGAGACCTTCGAGGTCGCGTTGGCCGAGACGCCGGTCGTCCGCGTGATCTCCGTCAGCCCAGGCGACGGCGACGCGCGCGTGGGGCCGACCGCTCGCCCGCGGATCGACTTCTCCCGCCCTGTGGATCCTTCGACCTTCGATGCCGACGCCGTCTTCGCCACGGACGCGGCGGGGCGAGCCTTCCGGCCGAGGTTCTGCTGTCGGCGGACGGTCTGACCGGCTGGATGGTTTTCGACGCGCTGCTGCCGGGCGCCACGCGGGTCACGCTGCATCTGGAGGGCGGCCGTCTGAGCGACATGGACGGCGCGCCGCTCGACGAGGACGGCGACGGATCGGCCGGAGGGGATTTCGCCGTCGGCTTTTCCACGCTGTCCGGCACGGCGACGCCCGGAACGACTCTGGTCGGGCGTGTGCTCGACACAGGGCCGGACCTGCGGCCGATGACGACGTCGTCCTGCGGCCCGTCGCCGGGGCCACGGTCCATGTCATCGGCCCGGGCCATGTGGAGACGGTCGTCAGCGGCGCCGACGGCGGCTTCGAGATGACCCGGGTTCCCGCCGGGCCGATCCAGGTCGTGATCGACGGCCGCGCCGCGACGAACGCGCCTGAGGGCGTCTACTTCCCTCAAATCGTCCGGGACGTCGTCATCGCGCCCGGCGTCGAAAACACGCTGTCCCGAGCCACGGGCGCGGCCGGGCCGCGGCGCGATCCTGCGGATCGGGCGGAGGTCTACCTGCCACGCCTCGACGAAGACATCCTGCAGGCGCTGTCGTCGACCGAGACGACCGAGGCGACGGCGGAGGCCTCTGGCGCCCCGGACCTGACGGCCGATCAGCGCGCGGGGATAGGCCTGTCGGTCGACGCCGGCGCCGTCCTGGGCCACGACGGCCGGCCGCTGGAGGGCGGCGTCGTCGGCATCGCCTCCATCGCGCCGGGGCTGGCGCGCGACATGCTGCCCGAGGGCGAGCTGCAGCGCGCCTTCGCTTTCGTCGTGGAAGCCCCTGGGGCCGCCGCCTTCGCCTCGCCCGCGCGGCTGTCCCTGCCCAACGTCTTCGGCGCGGCCCCCGGCGCCCAAGTGACCCTGCTGCGCCTGATCCAGCCGGCGGCCGGCTCGCCGTGGCGGGCGTCGCGACCGTGACCGAAGACGGGCTGGCCGTCGTCACCGACGAGGGCGCCGGCATCGACCGGCCGGGCTGGCACGCTTTGGCGCCCCCGGGCGAGCTGGCCGGGTCCAGGGGCTCGCTCCGACAGCCTGACCCGGACGTAGCGGAACCGTCGCCCCTGCCGGAGACCACGCCGCTGCACGGCTCCGACGAAGCGGCGGGCGCTGAAGCGGTCGCCTTCGTCACCCTCGGAACGAACGTCGACGAGCCGCCGGCTGTCGACTCGGGCCACGTCTACCTGGCCATCAAGATCGACGGCGCCTGGGCGCGCACGGTCACGGACGCTCAGGGCGGGTTCGAGTTTCCTCCGCCGGCCGAGAACGAGTCCGAGCTGCGCGTCTTCGACCCCGCTTCCAGCTTGCTGGCCAAGGTGGTCGGCACGACCCCGATCTCGGGCGTCGAGGCGGACCTGACTTCGGACCTCGAGCTCCGTCCGTCGACGGGGCCCGACGCCGATTCCGACGGGCTTTCGGACGAGATCGAGCGCGCGATCGGGTCCTCGCCGACCCGCCGACCCGCTGGGACAGCGACGGGGACGGGCGCCACGACTTGGCGGCGGTGCGGCTGGGGCTCGATCCTGCAGCGGGGGCGCCGCCGATGGCGGGCCCCGTCGCGGCGGTGCAGCTGAGCGGATCGGTGGAGCAGGTGCTGCTCCCCGGCCGCGTGGCGGGCGTGGAGGAGCCCCTTGCGGTCCTGCGCACCGCCGTCGGCGTCGCGGTGCTGGACATCACCGATCCGCGCGCGCCGATCGTGATCCGCGAGACGAGCTGGGACGCGCCGCCCGCGCAGATCGGCGTCGATCCGGTTCTGGGCCGGGTCTCGGTGGTCCACGCCCAAGGCGCCGCCAGCTATGCCTTGGCCGATCTGATCGATCAGGGCGGCGACGCGCCGGCCGCGTCCTTCGCCATGTCCGAAGCGCCGGGCCGCGGCCTGCACGTGTCGCAGGGCGTCGCCTATCTGAGCGTCGCAACGCGGATCGAGGCCTATCACCTGGCCACCGGCGCCTTCCTCGCCGCGCTCGACCTCGGCGGCGCGTCGGTCAACGCTCTGACGGGCGAGGGCGGGAGGCTGGCGGCGGTTCTGGCGAACGGGACCGTCGTCGCGCTCGACACCGGCTTCGGCGGCGCGATGACGGCGCGCGGCGCCGTTTCGGTCGGCTTCAACCAGACCGATCTGCAGCCTTTTCTCGCAGACGGCGTGCTGCACCTGCCGGCGGACACCGGCTCCACCGGCGGCTACGCCACGGTGAACTTGTCCGATCCCGACGCGCCGGTCTTGATCAGCGGACCGGACGACACCGCTTTGGGCGGCGAGGCGCTGGCGCTGAACGGCTCGGGACGCGGCCTGATCGTCGGCTCCCCAAGGCGGGATCGACGTCATCGATCTGATCGATGCGATCGATCCGAAGGTCACCGACGCGCTCGTGACCCGCTTAGAGGCGGACGCGCCGCCCCGCGCCGTCGCAATCGCCGCAGGCCTGGGCCATGTCGACCTCGCCGACGGCCGTCTGCTGATCGTCGACGCCGTGGGGCGCGACCTCGCCGGCGTCGCCCCAACGGTAACGTTGAACGGCTCGCCCCAGGATGCGGACCCTTCGGCCGAGGGGCTGCAGGCGGCGGAGGGCTCGCGGATCTCGCTCGACGCGCGGATCGTGGACGACGTGCAGCTGGCGCGGGTGCAGGTGCTGCTCGACGGCCGGATCGTCCACGACGCCGCCGACCTTCCCGAGGATTTCAGGCTGCGCGTCCCGACCCTGGCGGAGCTGTCCGGCGACACGGCGTCCCTGCAGATCCGCGCTTTCGACGCCGCCGGCGCCCTCGGCGCCTCCGACCCGGTCACGCTGCGCGTGACGCCCGACACGGCCCCGCCGGCGCTGTCGGACGGCGCCTTGTCCTCAGGGGACGCGGTCGATCCGTCGACGCGGTTCGTGCGGCTCCTGTTTTCCGAGCCGCTCGACGCCGCGGCGCTCGGCGACGCCGCCGACGGCGCTCTGCGTCTAGCCGCCACGGGCGAGACGTCGATGCCGCCCGAAGAGCTGCTGCTCGGCGCCCGCGGCCGCGAGGTCGTCGCCAGCCTCCCGCAGCCGCCCCTGGGCGTCCTGATGCTGGAGATCGACGAGACCCGCATCGTCGATGCCTTGGGCAACGCCATGGGCGACGGCGTCGAGGCGATCCCCTTCGCCGTCGCCGCGTTCGACACCGAGCGGACAGGCTCGGCCGCCGATCGCTGGTCCGACCCGGGCGCCTGGTCCGACGGGCGCGTGCCCGAGGCGGGCGAGGACGTTCTCGTCGATGCGCCGGGCGAAGCGCCGCTGCGCCTGGTCGGCCCGGGCGGCTCCGCCCAGGTGGGGACTCTGCCGGCGCCAGACCCGCTGGCGGTCTCCGACGGCGCCGTCCTGCGCGTGGCCGAGGACGCGGTGATCGATCGCCTGACGGTCGAAACCGACGGAGTCGTCGTCTTGCAGGGCGACGCCGTGATCGACGCGCTGCTGATCGATCGCGGCCGGGTGATCCTGGAAGGCGACGTGCGGGTCGCCGGCGCGCTGGAATTCGCCGAGGGCGAGATCGCCGGCCCCGGCCGTCTAATCGTGGCCGAGGACGCCGTCGCCCGCTTCGGCGACGCGGTCGAGCAGGTCGACGGCCGGGCCTACCTCCAGACCCTCGATCTGGCCGCCGCGCCGGAGCTGCGCGGGAGCGGCGTGCTGGAGCATGCGCGCCTGCTTTTCGATGGCGGCTGCCTCTCGCCCGTCGACGGCTCGCGCATCGACGCGCAGGGCGCGCTGACCGTCGCCGAGATCGGCGCGCTGGAGCTGCGCGGCGAGGAGATCGAGCTCGACCACTGGCTGCGCCAGCGCCACCGCCCGTTCGAAACGCCCGACCGATGGCAGGAGATGCCCGGCGGCCTGACCAATGACGGGCTGCTGCGCAAGACCGGCGGCGGCGAGGCCCGTCTGGACGGCGAGATCGGCGGCGACGGCGAGATCCGGGTCGAGGACGGCGCTCTGGTCATCGAAGGCCGGGTGCCGTTTTCGGCCCTCGACGCGGTCGAGGCGCTGCACCTGCGCGACGGCGTCCTGATCATGGACGAGGCCGGGTCGATCCCGCGTTTGACGGTGGAGCATGGGCAGGTCGCCGGCGACTTCGACCTCGAGGCGACCGAGGCGCTGCATCTGGGCGAGCGCGCGGTCCTGGCGGGCCCGGGCTAGGTGGTGCTGGCCGAAGGGGCCGAGGGCCTGCTCGGCGCCCGCGCCGCCGAGTACGAGCAAGA
>JBCCPD010000287.1:0-5049 GCA_039025075.1 Pseudomonadota bacterium
CTACGGGCTGCCCGTCGTCGCCTCCAACTGCTCCAACAACTACGGGCCCTGGCAGTTCCCCGAAAAGCTGATCCCGGTCATGGCCATCGCGGCGATGGAGGGGCGGCCTCTGCCGATCTACGGCAAGGGAGAGAACGTGCGCGACTGGCTGCACGTGGAGGACCACGCCCGCGCGCTGATCGAGGTGATGACCCGCGGCCGCCTGGGCGAAAGCTACAACATCGGCGGCGATGCGGAGCGCATGAACGTGGAGGTGGTTCGCGCCATCTGCGCCTTCATGGACGACGCGCGGCCCGAAGGCGCGCCCCATGAGGACCTGATCGAGCATGTCATGGACCGGCCCGGCCACGACAAGCGCTATGCCATCGACCCGTCCAAGATCCGCGAGGAGCTGGGATGGGCGCCGCAGGAGACGTTCGAGAGCGGGCTCGCCGGCACGCTGCGCTGGTATCGCGACAACGCCGACTGGTGGCAGGCGATCCGCGCGGGCCGCTATGACGGCCGCCGCCTCGGCACGGGCTGAGGCCCATGGGGATCGATCCTAAGGACCTGGTGGTGGTCGGCGCCGGCGGGCAGCTGTCGACTTCGTTGGAGGAGCGGGGGGCCCTCTGCTGGGGGCTCGACGTCGTCGACCTCACCCGGCCGGAGGCGGCCGAGGCCAAGGTCGCGGCAGCCGGCGCCAAGGTCGTCGTCAACGCCGCCGCCTACACCGCCGTCGACAAGTCGGAGGAGGAGGAGGCGCTCGCCCGCGCCATCAACGCCGAGGGGCCCGCGGCGCTGGCGCGGGGCTGCGCGGCGGCGGGCTCGGCGTTGATCCACGTCTCCACCGACTACGTCTTCGACGGCTCGAAGCCGGGCGAGTATGTCGAGGAGGACCCGGTCGCGCCGCTCGGCGCCTACGGCCGCACCAAGCTGGCGGGGGAGCAGGCGATCGCGGAGGCGCTGCCGCGCCATGCCATACTGCGCACGGCCTGGGTCTACAGCCCTTTCGGCCACAACTTCGTCAAGACCATGCTGCGCCTGGCGGATCGGGAGCGGCTGACCGTGGTCGCCGATCAGCGCGGCAAGCCCACCAGCGCGGAGGATCTGGCCGACGCGGTCCTCGCGGTCGCCCCGCGCCTGGCCGCCGCCGCGCCGGGCGATCCGGCCTGCGGCGTCTTCCATTACTCCGGCGCCGGCGCGACCCATTGGGCCGGCTTCGCCGAGGCGGTCTTCGAAGGCGCGCTCGCCCGCGGCATGATCTCCGCCGCGCCCGAGGTCGCGCACATCACCACCGCCGAGTATCCCACGCCGGCCGCCCGGCCCGCCAACTCGGCGCTGGACTGCGGCAAGTTCGAGCAGGTCTTCGGCGAGGCGACGCGCGACTGGCGCGCCTCGCTCGGCCGCGTTCTGGACCGGCTCGCCGAGGAGGGCGCGCGATGAAGGGCATCATCCTCGCGGGCGGCTCCGGCACGCGGCTGCACCCGGTCACGCGCGGCGTCTCCAAGCAGCTGCTGCCGGTCTACGACAAGCCGATGATCTACTACCCGCTCAGCGTGCTGATGCTGGCGGGCATCCGCGACATCCTGATCATCACCACGCCCCACGACGCCGAGGGGTTTTCCAGGATGCTCGGCGACGGGGCCGACTGGGGCGTGTCCCTCACCTACGCCCGGCAGCCGAGCCCCGACGGGCTGGCGCAGGCCTTCATCATCGGTCGGAACTTCGTCGGCGCCGACCCGGTCGCCTTGGTGCTGGGCGACAACATCTTCTACGGCCACGGTCTGGTGGATCTGCTCGCCGCCGCCTCGGCCAGGACGGCTGGAGCCACGGTCTTCGGCTACCATGTCCACGATCCCGAGCGGTACGGCGTGGTCGATTTCGACGCCGACGGGCGCGCCCGAGACATCGAGGAGAAGCCGGCCAAGCCGAAGTCGAACTTCGCCGTGACCGGCCTCTACGTCTACGACAACGACGTGCTGGATATCGCCGCCGCGGTGACGCCCTCGCCCCGGGGCGAGCTGGAGATCACCGACGTCAACAAGGCCTATCTCGCCCGCGGCGACCTTTTCGTGCAGATGATGGGCCGCGGCTACGCCTGGCTCGACACCGGCACCCACGCGTCGCTGCTGCAGGCGGCGCAGTTCGTGCAGACCATCGAGGAGCGTCAGGGCATGAAGATCGCCTGCCCGGAGGAGATCGCCTGGCGCGCCGGCTGGATCGACGACGCAGCGCTGCAGGCGTTGGCGGAGCCGTTGCGCAAATCGGGCTACGGCGACTATCTGACCGGGCTTCTGCAGGGTCGGGGCATGGCCTGAGGGGCGCGGGCGCGGCCCTCGCGGGCGCGTGACTTCGCCTTGGATTCCCGCCGCGATGCGGGTATTGCTTGCGGGATGAGACCGGTTGCTCCGCCGCCGGGGGATGCGGGGGCTGGGCGTCGCGATCGGGTCGGGACCGGACGGATCGCGAAACATGGGTATGCTGGGGAACGGCGGCGCGCGAAGGCGGCCGCGGACGAGCTTGGGATGCGAACGAACATGAGCAAGCGTGCACGTTGGCTGGCCGCGGCGGGCGTAATGGCCTTTCTGGCGGCCTGCGACACGGCGGAGGAACGCGCGGCGGAGCATCTGCGCAACGGGCTGGCGCTGGTGGAGGCCGGTGAATCCGCCCGCGCTCAGGTCGAATTCCGCAACGTGGTCAAGCTGCTGCCCGACAACATCGAGGCGCGCTACCAGATCGCCTCCCACCTCAAGAGCCAGAACAACATGCGCGGCGCCGTCGGCCAGCTGCGCTCGATCATCGAGCTCGACCCCGACAACGTCCGCGCCCGCCGCGACATGGCCGAGATCATGCTCATCGCCGAGCAGATGGAGGAATCGCGCCGCCACGTGGAGGTCGCCTTCGGCCTCGCCCCCGACGAGCCGATGGTGCGCGCGGTCAAGGCGTCGGTCGACTACAAGCTCGACAAGACGGACGAGGCCATCGACATGGCCCGCGGCGTGCTGGAGGAGGCGCCGGACAACGTCATCGCCCGCCTGGTGATGATCTCCCACGCGCTCGAGGCCGAGCTGATCGAGGATGCGCTGGACGAAGCCGATGCGGGCCTCGAATTCTCGCCGCGCGATCTGAGCCTGAACATGGTCCGCCTGGGCCTGCTGGAGCAGAAGGAGGACGTCGACGGGATCGGCGAGCAGCTGAAGGCCTTGGTGGAGTACTTCCCCCAGGCCCTGCAGTTCCGCGAAGCGCTGGCCCGCTGGCACGTCTTCAAGAAGCAGTTCGACGAGGCCGAGGCCCAGTACCGCGCCCTGTCCGAAGCCGATCCCGAAAACGCGGAGCGCAAGCTGGACGTCGTGCGCTTCCTCAACATGGTCCATGGCGAGGCCCGGGCGCGCGAGGAGCTTGAAGCGCTGGCGCAGCAGCCGGGGTCCGACGTGGATTACGGTCTGGCGCTGTCGGCCATGGACCTTCGCGCCGGCGACGAGGCGGCCGGCGTCGCGCGTCTCGATGCGCTGATCGGGGCCCGCGGCGAAAGCGCCGGGGCCGACAAGGCGCGGCTGGAGCGGGCGAAGATCCATATCCGGGCCGAAGAGTTCGACCAGGCCGACGCGCTTCTGGCCGGCGTGCTGACCCGCGATCCTCAGAACCACCAGGCGCTGACCCTGCGCGCGTCGCGCTACCTTGCCGCCGACCTGCCCGAGGAGGCGATCAGCGATCTGCGCACCGCGCTGGACGTCGCGCCGGAGGACGTCAGCGTCATTCTGATGATCGCCGAGGCCTATGAGCGCAACGGCAATTCCGAGCTGTCGCAGGAGCGTCTGGCCGAGGCGGTGCAGCTGACCAGCTTCGACGTGAACGTCACGCTGCGCTACGTGCGGTCCCTTTTGGCCGACGACAAGCTTGAGGTGTCCGAGCGTCTGCTGCGCAACGCCCTGGCCGAGAACGGGGAGAACCGGGATCTGCTGATGGCCCTGGGCCAGGTGCATATCGAGCAGGAGAATTGGCGCGAGGCGGAGGCCGTGGGCGGCCGGCTGCGCATCCTCGACCCGGACGATCAGGCGGCCGAGCGCATGGAGGCCGCCGCGCTTCTGGGCCGGCGGGAATTCGAGGCCGGCACCGAGGTGCTCGCAAGCTTGCTGGAGCAGACGCCCGACAATCCCGGCAGCGTCGTGTCCTTCGCGCGCGCGCTTCTGGCCGCGGGCGAGGTGGATCGGGCCGAAGCGTTTCTGAACGAACGGCTCGAGGCGGACCCGGACGAGGTGGTGTCGCTGCTTCTTCTCGCCTCGGTGAAAAGCGCGGTGGGCGAGTTGGACGAGGCCGAGGCGCTGCTCAAGCGCGTGATCGAGCTGGCCCCCCAGAACGCGGCCGCCTACGCCAATCTGGCGCGCATCTACAACTCCCAGGGCCGCGAGGCGGAGCTGCAGCAGATCATCAGCCGCGGGCTGGAGCTGTCGGACAACGCGATCTCGCTGCGCGTCACCCAGGCGATGCAGATGGAGGCTCAGGGCGACGTGAAGGAGGCGATCGAGATCTACGAGGATCTCTACAGCCTGCGTCCGAACTCGGCGATCATCGCCAACAATCTCGCCAGCCTCCTGGCGGATCATTTCGGCGACGACCCGGCGACGGTGGAGCGGGCCTACAACATCGCCAAGCGGTTCAGGAACGCCGATCAACCCTATCTTCAGGACACCTATGGTTGGCTGCTGTTCCTGACCGGGGACGCTGGAAACGCCGCGCCCCTGGTGCTCGAAGCGGCCGAAGCGCTGCCGACCAATCCCACGGTGCAGTACCATGCGGGCATGGTGCTGATAGAGACCGGGCAGCTGGCGCAGGCGCGCCAGCGGCTGGAACGCGCGCTGGAGCTGGGCACGGCGGTGCGGTTCTCGAAGGATTACGCGGCCCGCGAGGGGCTGGAGCGGATCGACGCGTTGGAGGCGTCGGGCTCGGATCAGGGCTCGGCGACGCAATGACGGGGCGTCCGGGCCCGCGCGGCGCGACGGGGCGCCGCGGCCCGGACGCCGCCAGGGACGACGGCGCGGCGGACGAGGGCCGCCGCGCGCAGCACGGCGA
>JBCCPD010000288.1:0-5024 GCA_039025075.1 Pseudomonadota bacterium
CGGCGCCGCCCACCCCGCCGCCCCCCACCCCCGGCGGCCGCGGGGGCCCCCCCCCCGGCCCGCGCCCCGCCCCGCGCGGGGCCCCCGCGGCTTTTGTGGGGGGGGGCCGGCGCGGGCCGCCCCCCACGACTCGGCGGACGCTCGAAGGAGAGCGCTTTGGGCTCTTCCCCAGCACACAGCGATCTTTCCCACCACCAGCGCGCCGCCTGCTGTTCCAGGCGCCCGCGCGAACGCGCGCGAGCCGATGGGCCTCGATGGCCCGGAGGCGAGGTCCCCCGGACCCGCCGTCCTCAGGCCGACGCTTCGGCGGCGACCGCGGCGGCCGACTTGCGCCCCCGCTCCGTCGCCGACTTCAGCTGCCCGCAGGCGGCCATGATGTCCTGTCCGCGCGGCGTGCGCACAGGCGACGCGTAGCCGGCGCGGTTCACGATCTCCGCGAAGGACTCGATCCGGTCCCAGTCGGAGCGCTCGTAGGGCGCGCCCGGCCAGGGGTTGAACGGGATCAGGTTGATCTTCGCCGGAATGCCCGCGATCAGTTGAACCAGCCGTTTGGCGTCCGCGTCCGAGTCGTTGACGTCCTTGAGCATCACGTACTCGAACGTGATCCGCTCGGCGTTCGACAGCCGCGGGTAGTCGCGGCAGGCCTGCAGCAGCGTCTCCAGGTTCCACTTCTTGTTGATCGGCACCAGCACGTCTCGCAGGTCGTCGCGCACCGCGTGCAGGGAGATCGCCAGCAAGCAGCCGATCTCCTCCCCCGCTCGGGCCATGTTCGGCGCCACGCCCGAGGTCGAGAGCGTGATCCGCCGGCGCGACAGCGACAGCCCCGCATCGTCCATGGCGATCTTCATGGCGTCGCGCACGCCGTCGAAATTGTAGAGCGGCTCGCCCATGCCCATGAGCACGATGTTCGACACCAGACGCTTTTCGGGCGGCCGCTCGCCGGCCCTGGGCCACTCGCCGAGGTCGTCGCGGCAGACGAGGATCTGCTGCACGATCTCTCCGGCGGTCAGGTTGCGCACGAGCTTCTGCGTGCCCGTATGGCAGAAAGTGCAGGTGAGGGTGCAGCCGACCTGGGAGGAGACGCAGAGCGTGCCGCGATCCTCCTCTGGGATGTAGACGGCCTCCACCTCGTGCCCTCCGGCGAGGCGCAGCAGGTACTTGCGCGTGCCGTCCTCCGACTCTTGGCGGGAGGTGATCTCCGGCCGCTCCAACGTGAAGGCCGCGTCGAGGTCGGCGCGGAACGCTTTCGACAGGTTCGACATCTCGTCGAACGCGGTCGCGCCGCGTTGGTAGATCCACTGCCACAGCTGGTCTGCGCGCATCTTCGCCTGCCGCTGCGGCGCGCCGGCCTCGACCAGCGCCTCCATCAGCCGCGGCCGAGGCAGCCCGATTAAAGACCGCTTGCCGGGCGTCGACGTCCTGGGCGTAAAGACCTTTGGCTCGGGCTGGATCGGCGCAGCGGAGAGGGCGGAGGCGGTCATCGGTCTGAGCCTTCGGCGGATCGGCGGTCGATAACGTGAAGCGCCCCCCGGCCAAGCCAGAGGGCGATCAAAAGCATATAGCCGGTCGATAGGCGCGCGTCCAACCGCGCGCGGGTCGAGCGTCAGGAGCAGCGGCCTCGCGCGGCGTTCAACGCATCGGTGAAGCCCAGAAGCGAAAACCGATCCGTCGTCTGCGTCCCGCGGGACGACGTTCCCACGACCACCGCGACGGAGCCGCGCTTCATCGCCTCCACCATGCCGTCGTCCTGGCCCGGGCGCAGCCAAGCGTTTTCGCCCCGAGTGAAGAGCTCGTAGCGGTCCGAGCCGATATCGGCTCGAACGGTCGACTCCTCGCGATAAGGATAGCCGGAGACCACGGAGACTTCGTTGGTCACGGCCTGTTGGGGGCGGATCGCGACCATCAGGTAGATATCGCCCCGACGCACCTGGACGCGCTGACCGTTCCGCGTCGCGGTCGAGCTTTGCGGTTGGGTCACCACCCAGCACACCGGGCCTCCGTCGTCGGCGGTGAACACCGACCAATCGCGATAGGCCTCGACCCGATTGGCCGTCTGCTGCGCCGCCGCCGGCTCCGCCAGGGCCGCGATCGCCCCCAGAACCGCCGCCGCGAGGAGTTTCGCCCGCTTCCTCATGCCTCTTGCTCTTCCCTGCCTTTCGGGTTCGTCCGGTCGTCTGTTTCGGCCGCGACGGTTCCGCAGCGCAACCAAATGGCGTGCTGCGGCGCGGCGGCGCGGCTTTCATGTCCGCGCGTTGCGGCGTAATCTAGACGCAAAGACGACGCGGGCGCCACCCCGGCGACCCGCTCGGACCGGCGGCGGCCGCGCCCTCGCATGGCGTCCGCCCCGAGGCACGGGATCGGCGCCTTGGTGAAGAGCGAAAGCCCCATCCGCGACCTCAGCGAGCTGGAGGATGTCGACCTGATGTCCTTGGTGGCGCAAGCGCAGGACCGCGCCGCTTTCGTGCAGCTGTTCGAACGCTATGCCGGCCGGGTGAAGGCCTTCTTGATCAAGGGCGGCGCGCCGCCGGACCAGGCGGACGAGGCGGCTCAGGACGTGATGGTCAGCGTGTGGCGACGGGCGGGCCAGTACGATCCGGTCAAGGCGGGCGTCGCCACCTGGATCTACGCCATCGCCCGCAACCGGCGCATCGACATGATCCGCCGTCAGGCCCGCCCTGCGCCGGACCCGGAGGACCCGCTGTTCCAGCCGGACCCGGAGCCCGATCCCGCCGCCAGCGCCGCCGCAGCCGCCCGCGACGCGCGGGTGAGAGAGGCGCTGGCCGGCCTCAGCGAGGATCAACGCCAGGTGGTGCGCCTCGCCTTCTACGGAGGGCTCACCCAGGCGGAGATTGCCATCGAAGTCGACGCGCCGCTCGGAACGGTCAAAAGCCGCCTGCGGCTCGCCTTCGGCCGCCTGCGCGCGGCGCTGGGCGACGAGTTCTCCGAAGAGCTGCTGGAGTGAGCGCCCCCGCCTGGACCGCCGCCGACGGCGGGACCGCGGCCGCCGTCCCGATGGTCGAGGTCTGGCGCGGCGCTTTCACCGAATGCGTGCATGCCGGCCACGCGGTCATCTGCAGTCCCTCGGGGGAAATCGTCGAAGCCTGGGGCGATCCAGACCGCGTCACGCTGCCTCGATCGGCGGTGAAGATGATCCAGGCCCTGCCTCTGGTCGAAAGCGGCGCCGCCGATGCGTACGGCCTGAGCGACGAACGCCTGGCGCTGGCCTGCGCCTCCCATTCCGGCGCGCCGATGCACGTCGACCGGGTGCGCGCCTGGCTCGCCGATCTCGGTCTCGGCGACGAGGCCCTGCGCTGCGGCGCCCACGAGAGCGGCTGTCTGCAGGAGCGGGATCGGATGATCCGCGCGGGCGAGGCGCCGGCCCAGGCGCACAACAACTGCTCTGGCAAGCATTCGGGTTTTCTGACTCTGACGGCCCATTTGCGCGCGGGTCCCGAATACGTGGAGCCCGGCCACCCGGTGCAGGCCGCCGCGCGCGCGGCCATGGCGGAGATGACCGGCGACGAGGGGCTCGGCTTCGCCGTCGACGGCTGCTCGGCGCCCAACTTCGCGGCGACTCTCAGAGGACTGGCGTGGGCCATGGCGCGCATGGCGCGGCCTGAAGACGCCGGATTGGGCGAGGCCCGCGCCGCGGCGTCGCGGCGTCTGACGGCGGCGATGGCCGCCCATCCGGAGCTGGTGAGCGGGCAAGGCCGCGCCTGCGCCGCCTTCATGCGCGCGCTGGGCGGCGGGTCCGCGGTGAAGACGGGGGCGGAGGGCGTTTTCTGCGCGATCCTGCCTCGCGAGGGTCTCGGCGTGGCGCTTAAGATCGAAGACGGCGCCACGCGAGCCGCGGAATGCGCCATGGCGGCGCTGCTGGTCCGGCTGGGCGCTGCGGACCGGGTCGATCCGCGCATCGCGGCGCGGCTGCTCGCGCGCCTTCCGAACCGACGCGGCCAGGACGTCGCCGGTCTGCGGCCCATCTCCCTGGCCTGACGCCAAGGCGCGGCGCCGCGCCTCAGTCAACCTGTTGTTCATGGCTGCCTGTCATGGTCGCGCTCGGGTGTGGTGCGTTCCTGGCCGGGTTGGTTGGGAACGACGCGTACGGAGCGAAAGGAGCGTCCCATGAACAACGTAGAAAGGCTCGCCCCCGCGATGCGCGAACCTCGCATCGATCTGGACACGATCGCGGCGCTCGAGGCCGAGATGGGGCCTCGCGCCTGCGCCGAAGTCATGGAAGAGGGCCTGATCGCCGCGACTGAGCGGCTCGTGGCGATCGAACGGTCCCTCGAAGACGAGGATTGGACCCGCAGCGCCCGCGCCGCGCGGGAGCTGACGGGCGTCGCCGAGCGCATCGGGCTGAGCTCGGTCGCCTCCCAGGCGGAGGCGCTGCGCCAGTGCTGCGAACGGCTGGACCGCATCGCGGCGCATGCGGTCGGGCAGCGTCTTTTGAGAACCGGCGAGGCAGCGCTGAGCCGCGCGCTCGCCTGAAGCGCTTTTTTGAGCCGCGGCGGACGGCTGCGCGCGATTCATCGGAGCCTGTGGTTTGGTCCACCAGGGTTGGTGGTGAAGAAGCCGGCCATCGCCGAGACCTGCCGCTTCTCGGTTTCATGCTGACGAATGATCGCGGCGTTCGGAACGGGCCTGAACCGCCGAGGGGCCACGCGGAGCCATCGAGCCGCATGCGGCGGTCAAACGAGGCAGGCGCTGCCGGACGCCAGATCGATCGGTCCGGACGTTGAGCGAGGCGATCCGCGAACAGGCCGGGTCGAGGCGCTCAGTAGGGCGGCTCCGGCACGTCTGAGATAGACGCCGAAGGTTGCGCTCAACGAGGTCGCCCGAGTGCTTGGAATGGGGGCAAGGACCCGCGCGTGCGCCCGATGGTGCACCGCAGCCTCCACCGACTCCGCTGGTCTTGGACAGAATAGCCGGCCCGCTCTGACGAGCGTAACCTCGCGGACCTAAGCGAAGCGCGCATCACCTGCTTGGCCGCGCGGCGGGTTTTGGCGACGCGAGCCGGATCATTC
>JBCCPD010000289.1:0-5021 GCA_039025075.1 Pseudomonadota bacterium
CCGGCGCGGCCCCGCGTCTCGCCGCGGCCGGCGCGTGTTTTGGCGCCCTTTCGCCGCCGCCGCCAGAGCGCGCGAGCACGCTCTGCGCCGTTCGGCCCGGTTGCGCCCGGCGGCGGCCCCATGCGACCGATGGCGCGTCAAGCCAACCTGACGTCGAAGGAGCGTCATGCCCGAGCGCCGACGAGCGGGCGCCGGCCCGACGCTCGGCCGAACCGCAAGGACCGATCCGCCATGACCCGCGCGCGCCTCGCCCCGTTTCCGCTGTCGCGGCCCCGCCGCCTGCGCCGCGCGGCCTGGATCCGCGACATGGTGCAGGAGACGCGGCTGCATCCCTCGGACTTGATCTGGCCGATCTTCGTGATGGACGGGGAGGACGCCGAAGCGCCGGTGGAGAGCATGCCCGGCGTCGCGCGCGTCACCGTGGACCGATGCGCCGACATCGCGCGGCAGGCCGCCGATCTGGGCATCCCGTGCCTGTCGCTGTTTCCCTATACCGACGAGGCGCTGAAGACGCCCGGCGCCGAAGAAGCCTGGAACCCCAAGAACCTGGTGAACCGCGCGACCCGCGCCATCAAGGCGGCGACGGACGAGGTGGGGGTCATGGTGGACGTGGCGCTCGACCCCTACAACTCGGACGGCACCGACGGGCTGCTGCGCGACGGCGTGGTGCTGAACGACGAGAGCCTGCTGGCGCTCGAAAAGCAGACCCTGGCGCAGGCGGAGGCCGGCTGCGACGTCATGGGCCCCTCGGACATGATGGACGGGCGCATCGGGGTGATGCGGCGCGCGCTCGAAGAGCACGATTTTCCGGACGTGACGATCATGACCTACGCGGCGAAATACGCCTCGGCCTTCTACGGGCCGTTCCGGGACGCTGTGGGGTCCTCGGGCGCGCTGAAGGGCGACAAGAAGACCTACCAGATGAACCCCGGCAACACCGACGAGGCTCTGCGCGAGGTGGCCGCGGATCTCGAGGAGGGCGCCGACATGGTTATGGTCAAGCCCGGCCTGCCGTATTTGGACATCTGCCGGCGGGTGAAGGACGCCTTCGAGGTTCCGACCTTCGCCTACCAGGTCTCGGGCGAGTACTCGATGATCGAGGGCGCGGCGGAGCGCGGCTGGATCGACGGCGACAAGGCGATGCTGGAGAGCCTGGCGGCCTTCAAGCGCGCCGGCTGCGACGGCATCCTGACCTATTTCGCGCCGCGCGCGGCGGAGATGTGCGGATGAGCGCGCAGGCCGCCGGGCTCAAGCTCTGGCATTCGGTGCATTCGCGGTCGATCCGGCCGCTCTGGCTCGCCAAGGAGATGGGGCTGGAGATCGAGGTGGAGATGGCGCCGCGAGACCGCGCCCATTTCGCCTCGGACGCCTGGGCGGAGGTGAACCCCGCCGGCAAGGTTCCGGCGGCTGAGCACGAAGGCGTGCGCTTCGGCGAGTCGATCGCCATCATGCAGTACATGCTGGCCCGCTTCGGCCCGTCCGATCTGGATGTGGCGCCGGGATCGGCGGAGTTCGCGGCGTTCCTCTTCTGGATGCACTACGCCGAGGCGGGCTCGTGCATGTATGTCGCGACTTGGCTGGGGAGCCGGGCGGGGATGCCGGACTACGCGATCTCCGAGGGTCACGAGGCCCTGTGCCTGGAGCGGATGGGCCGCATGCAGCGCCTGATCGCCCAGGCGACGGCGGATCGGCCCTGGCTGCTCGCCCAAGGGTTTTCGGCGGCTGACGTGGCGATGGGCTACACGCTGCACCTGGCCCGCCTCGGCAAATACGCGCTGGCGGCGCCGGCGGCGGCCTATCTGGCGCGCCTGCGCGAGCGGCCGGCGTTTTCCGAAGCGGTGGCCTGCGGCAAGTGAGCCCTCGCCGGTCCGCGCGGGCGGCCGGCCCGCCGCGCCGGCGCGCGACGCGCGCCGATGTCCGCGGACGCGGACATGCAGGCTCGGGACGAGCCTGCGCGCGGCTTCGCGACCCCGTGATCGGCCTCGCGCTTGCTCGACCGCCGCTTCAGGCCGATGTTTTCCATAGCCCCTGCGTTCCGCCCGGAGAATCCCCATGCCCCGCCCCGCCCTCGCCCTCCTGCTGACGCTGCTCGCCGCGCCCGCCGCGGCGCAGGTGTTCCAAAGCTCCGCCGGTCCGGTGCGGGTGGAGGCCGTCGGGCCGGAGCTCGACACGCCCTGGGCCATGGCCTTCCTGCCCGATTTCTCCGAGACCGGCGCGATCCTGGTCACCGAGCGGGGCGGCGCGCTGAAGCTGATCGAGGGCGAGCGCGCGCGCGAGATCGCCGGCGCGCCGCGGGTCGCCGCCTCCGGCCAAGGCGGACTGCTCGACGTGGCGCTGTCGCCGAGCCATGCGGAGGACGGGCTCGTCTATCTCTCCTACGCCGCGCCGGCGCCGCGGGGCCGCGCCAACACCCATGTGGCGCGCGGCCGGCTGGACCGCGCCGCCGGGGCGCTGACGGACGTCGAGGTGATCTTCGAGATGACCTCCAACGCCTCGGGCGGGCGGCATTTCGGCTCCCGCCTCGTCTTCGCGACCGACGGGACGCTGTTCATCACCACCGGGGACCGCGGCGACCGCCCCTCCGCCCAGGACCTGCAGAGCCACAACGGCAAAGTGCACCGCATCCACCCCGACGGTTCGATCCCCGCCGACAACCCTTTCGCCCAAGGCGGCGGGCTGCCGTCGATCTGGTCCTACGGGCACCGCAACGCCCAAGGCGCCGCGCGGCACCCCGAAACCGGCGCGCTCTGGACCATCTCCCACGGCGCGCGGGGCGGCGACGAGATCAACCTGCCGGAGCCCGGGCGCAACTACGGCTGGCCGGTGATCTCCTACGGCCGGCACTATTCCGGCGGGCGCATCGGCGAGGGGACGGAGAAGGCGGGGATGGAGCAGCCGCTGTTCTACTGGGACCCCTCGATCGCTCCGTCGGGCGCCGCCTTCTACGATGGGGATCTGTTCCCGCAGTGGCGGGGCGATCTCTTCGTCGGCGCGCTGCGCGGGCGGCGCATCGCGCGGGTGGACCTGGAGGGCGGCGAGGTGGTGCGCGACGAGCCGCTCTTCGAAGGCTTCGGCCGGGTGCGGGACGTCCGCTCCGGCCCCGACGGGGCGCTGTGGTTCCTGGCCGACGACGATGAGAGCCGGCTCTATCGGGTCGTGCCCGCCTCCTGACCGCAGGCGTTTGGCGCGCCTGGCGGCCCCGCCTCGCCCCTTGGGCGCAATCGGCCCGCGACATCGCCGCCGAAGCGTCTTATGATCAGGCTGCGCAGCGCCCCGGCCAGAGGGCGCGCGCAGATCATATGCCATGAGGAGAGCAGTCCCATGACCCGCCCCGCGCTCTGCACCGCGCCCGCGCCGACGGCCCGCGCCGCGGCAGCCTCCGCCGCCGTCGACGATGCCGACGACGCAAAAATCGATCCGGCCCGCCGCCGCCTGCTGCGGGCGTCAGCCCTCGCCCCCGTTCTCGCCGCGCCCGCCCTAGGCCCGGCGCTGGCCGGCGACGACGGGCGCGTCATCGATCTGCAGGTGGACATCGCCATCGAGCAGATGCAGCGCTCCGTCTCCGGCGCCAACGAGCTGCTGGACCGCGCCAAGGGCGTCCTGGTGGTGCCCGAGGTGACCGAGGCCAGCTTCCTGGTCGGCGGCGCCTATGGCGAGGGCGCCTTGCGGATCAACGGCGGCACGGTGGCCTATTATTCGATGGCCAAAGGCAGCTTTGGCTTTCAGGCCGGGGCGCAGAAGTTCAATCAGGCGCTCTTCTTCATGACCACCGCGGCGCTCGAGCGGTTCCGCCGCTCCGAAGGGTGGGAGCTGGGGGCCGAGGCGCAGATCACGACCATCGACCAGGGCCTGATCGCGCAGCTGGACACCACCACGGCGCAGAACCCTGTCATCGCTTTGGTCTACGGGCAGGAGGGCCTTCTGGGCGGCGTCAACGTGGGCGGCGCGAAGTTCACCCGCATCTCGCGCTGAGGCGAAGCTCGCCTCCGGGGGCGTCGAGACCCCCAAGACTTAATCGGCGGCTCGGGGTCTGACGCCCCGGCGCCCGGGTCGCGGGCGTTCGCGCCTTGCACGTCGTCGCCCTGCCCGGCGGTCAGCCGTGGTTCGGCTTGCGCTTTTCCATGAAGGCCGCCGTCGCCTCGGCGAACTCGGCGGAGGCGAGCTGGGCGGCGAAGTGAACGCCCTCGGCCTTCATCTGCGCCGCGATCGCCTCGCGGCCGGATCGGATCAGTCTTTTCGACAGGCGTATGGCATCAGGGCCCTGGGCGGCGATGTCGGACGCCGTCTCCAGCGCCTCCGGCAGCAGCGCCTCGGGCGGGTAGACGCGGGAGACAAGGCCCGCCGTCAGCGCCTCGTCAGCCCGCAGCATGCGCCCGCCCAAAAGCATGTCGTTGGCCATGGCCATGCCCACGGCCTGGGGCAGCAGCAGCGAGGAGCCGGCCTCGGGCACCACGCCCACATGGGCGAAGGGGGCGCGGAAGGCGGCGGTTTCGGAGGCGAAGACCAGGTCGCAGTGAAGCAGCATGGTCACGCCGATGCCCACCGCGACGCCGTTGACGGCGGCGATGACGGGCTTTTCGAAGCTCAGGATCGTGCGCAGGAAGCGCTGCACCGGCGGCTCCTCCCCATCCGCGGGACGGGCGAAGTCGGTGAGGTCGTTGCCGGCGGTGAAGGCCTCGCCCTCGCCGTGGAGGATCACGGCGCGGATGGCGGGGTCCTCCGCGGCGCGGTCGAGGGCGTCGCAGGCGGCGGCGTACATGGCCTGGGTGAGGGCGTTGCGCCGCTCGGGGCGGTTGAAGGCGAGGCGCAGGACGCGGCCTTCCGCTTCGGTCTCGACGACGACATGCTCGCTCATGGCAGGGCCCTCCTCGGGTTTTCGGCTTGGGTCCCGGGCTAACGTCGCATGACGCGGACGTCAACGTCAGGCGGCGGAGCAGGTCAGCCGCGGGCGAAGGCCAGCAGCGCCTCGGCGGTGGCTTCCGGGGCCTCCTGCTGCACCCAGTGGCCGGCGCCCTCCACCA
>JBCCPD010000290.1:0-5020 GCA_039025075.1 Pseudomonadota bacterium
GCCGCGCGCGCGCCCGCGCCGGCGCCCGGCGACCAAGCGCCCGCACTCGGCGCTCAAGCGCCCGCCCTCGGCTCCTTTGCGGCCGCCCTCGAAGCCCCGCGGCGCGGCGCCGCTCCTCATCGCCGCGCGCCCCGATCCCGAGCGGCGCGGCGGACCGATTCGGCCCAGCGGATCGCCGCCGCGACCGCGCGGTAGTGCTCGGGCCGGATCTCGTCGCCCAGCTCCACCGTCGCATAGAGCGTGCGCGCCGCCGGAGGATCATCGCGGACCGGCACCTGGGCCTCCGCCGCCCGGGCGCGGATCGCCAGGGCGATCTCGTCCACCCCCTTGGCGACGCAGACGGGCGCCGCGCCCGGCTTGCGGCTCCACTTCAGGGCAACGGCGTAGTGGGTCGGGTTCACGATCACCACGTCCGCCTTCGGCACCTCCAGCAGCATGCGGTTGGCGGCGATCTTCTGGCCGCGCCGCCGCCGCTCGGCCTTGAGATGCGGATCGCCTTCGGAATTCTTCAGCTCGTCGCGGATCTCCTGCATCGACATGCGCAGCTTGCGCGCGTGATGGAACCGCTGCCACAGATAGTCCCCCGCGGCGACCGCCGCCGCCACCGCGGTCACCGCCGACAGCAGGGCGACCCCCAGGCGCGACAGCTCCTCCCCCAGAGCGCGGGCGTCGAGCCGGACCAGAGCCAGCAGCCGGTCCGTCTCCGCCGCCAGGACCAGGGCCAGCACGGCCGAGACCGCCGTCAGCTTCACCGCGGCCTTGAGGAACTCGACCATCCCCGCGGCGCCGTATTTCTGCTTGGCGTTGGCCAGGGGCGAGATGCGCGACAGCTTCGGCTTGATCTTGTCGGCCGAGGGAACCACCGCGCGCTGGGCCGCATAGGCCAGGACGGCGGCCGCGAGCGGCGCCAGCAGCAGGGGGGCCAGCGGGCCCGCGACCTCCAGCGCTAAGGCGCCGTAAAGCGCTTGCCCGCCCGCGCCGACCATGCGCCCCTGCAAGGCGTCCGCATGGCCGATCAGACCGGCCAGCGCCGCGCCCGAGGCCTGCACCGCCGCCGGGCCCATGGCCAGGACCGCGATCAGGACCGCGCCGTAGACCGCGGCAGCCGCGATGTCGGCGGACTTGACGACGTCGCCCTTGCGGCGGGCCTCCTCCAGCTTGCGAGGGGTCGGCGCCTCGGTCTTCTCGCCGCCGCCCGAGGCGTTCTCTTCGGCCATGGCTCAGCGCGTTCCGAACGGGTCGATCAGCGCCAGGTCCGCCGCCTCTCCCCAGCGCGCCAGGATCTCCGGCGCGGCGGCCCAAAGGATCAGCAGCGCCCCGGCGGTGATCGCCGGCGCGCCGACGAAGGCCACCATCAGCTGGGGCATGGCGCGGTTGATGGCCCCCAGCGCCAGGTTGTAGACGAAGGACGCCGCCGCGAAGGGCGCCGCCAAGGACAGCGCGAGCGAGAAGACCTGTCCCGCCCGGTCCATCGCCCAGGCCGCCGCGTCGCCGGGGATCAACGCCAGACCCGCCGGCGCCGCGCCGTAGGAGGCGATCATCATCGCCGCCGCCTTCACGTGCAGCCCCGCGGCCATCGCCAGCGCGATGCCGCCCAGAGCGAGGATCGCGCCGATCGCCGGCATCGGGTCCGGCGTGGCGTTGGCGCCCAGGATCTGCGCCACCGAGGTTGCCTGCGCGGCGATCGCGCCGGCCAGCTGCAGCGCCATCACCATGAAGCGCAGGCCAAGGCCCAGGATCAGGCCGACCGCCGCCTCGGCCAGGATCAGCCCCAGCACGCCCGCGAAGCCGGCGCGCGCCGCCGCCTCGGCCGCCGGCCGCGCCAACGGCCCCGCCGCCGGCCAGATCGCCGCGGTGAAGGCGACGGCGACGGCCAGCTTCAGGCGCAAGGGCAGCGCCCGCTCGCCGAAGCCGGGCAGAAAGGCGGCCGTCGCGCCGACCCTGGCGAACAGCGCCGCCGCCACGAAGACCGCCCCTTCTACGAAGCCGAGGCCGGAGGCGATCCGCGCGAAAAGCGCGCCCAGCGCCACGATCGCGGGATCGCCCTCCATGGGCTCAGACCATGCCCAGCAGCGCGGGCTTGGCGGTCGTGCCGATCTCCTCGAAGGACAGAACCGGGTTGCGCACGCCCTTGGCCGCCAGAACCGTGCGCAGGAACCGCCGTCGGCGCGACGAGGTCACCACCGCCGGATAGCGCCCGTCGCCGCCGGCCTTGGCGACCTTGTCCGACACCGCCGCGGCGAGCCGGTTGAACTCCGACGGCGGCAGCGCCACGTCGCCGTCCTGGTCATGGGCCGCGAAGACCTCCTCCCAGTCCGGGCCGACCTGCACCAGCGGCAGCAGGCCGCCCGGCTCCAGCATTTCCGAGACGATCTGAAAGCCCAGGCGCCGGCGCACATGCTCGGCGATGGCGTCCGGATCCTGCACGGCGCCGCGGGCCTCGGCGATCGCCTCGAGAATGAGCGGCAGGTTGCGGATGCTGACCCGCTCGTCCAGCAGCAGGCGAAGCACGGTCTGCAGCAGATCCACGGGCACCTTGTCGGGGATGAACTCGTCGAGGATGCGCCGGTTCGCCTCCGCCCGCGTCGGATCCGAGACCTCCGAGAAGCTGTCCAGCAGCTTGCGCAGGGCGCGGCGGGAGAAAAGGCGCCCGAAATGGCCCTTGATCGTTTCCAGCAGATGCGTCGCCACGACCTCCGTGGGCGAGACCACCGGCAAGCCGAGCATCGCCGCCTCCTCCTGCCGGGCCTCGTCGATCCAGCGGGCGGGGGCGCCGTAGACCGGCTCCTTCACGTCCTCGCCCTCGGGGGCGATGTCGGCGTCCTCGCCCAGCAAGGTCAGCGCACGCCCCGGCTCCACGCGCGAGCGCGCCGCCTCGACGCCCTGGATGCGGATCACGTAGGCGCCGGGCTCCAGCCCCGCATCGTCGGTCAGGCGGATCTCCGGCAGCACCAGGCCGTAGGCCTGCGCCAGGTGCCGGCGCATGTTGGCGATGCGCGCGCCCAGGCCCGAGGCGTCGTCCATCACCGTCGCCACCAGATCCGGGGCGAACTCCACATGGATCTCGTCGACGTCCAGCATGTCGCCGAGCGGCTGGTCGGCCGCGACCGCGGGCGTCTCTGCGGCCTCGGCGGCCTCCTGCGCCTCAGCAGCGGCCTGGGCGCGCAGGGCCAGAACCGCGCCGGCGCCCAGCAGCGCCGCTCCGGCGAGAAACGGGATCAGCGGCAGGCCCGGCGCCAGCGCCAAGGCCGCCATCATCGCCGCCACCGTGCCCAGCGCCCAGGGAAAGCCGCCCAGCTGGCCCATCAGCGCCTTGTCGGTGGAGCCCAGAAGCCCGCCTTTCGACAGCAGCAGCGCCGTGGCGATGGAGATCACCACCGCCGGGATCTGGCTCACCAGCCCGTCGCCGACCGTGAGGATCGCATAGGTCTCGAAGGCCTCTCCCGCCGGCATGCCATGGGCCAGCACGCCGATGGCGAGCCCCATCACCAGGTTCAAGAGCGTGATCAGCAGCCCCGCCACCGCGTCGCCCTTGACGAATTTGGAGGCGCCGTCCAGCGAGCCGAAGAAGGTCGTCTCCTCCTGCTCCAGCTTGCGCCGCACGCTCGCCTCTTCGTGGCCGATGGCGCCGGCGGCCATGTCCGAATCGATCGCCAGCTGCTTGCCCGGCATTCCGTCCAAAGCGAAACGCGCGCCCACCTCGGCCATGCGGCCCGCGCCCTTGGTGATCACGATGAAGTTCACGATCAGCAGAACGCCGAAGACCACGAGGCCCAGATAGACCGAGCCTCCCATCACGAACATCGCGAAGCCTTCGATGACCTCGCCGGCGGCGCCCGTGCCCTCGTGCCCCTGGCCGATGATCAGCTTGGTGGAGCTGACGTTCAGGCTCAGCCGCAGCATCAAAGAGGCCAGCAGCACCGTCGGAAAGGCCGAGAAATCCAGCGGCCGCTGGATGAAGAGCGTGTTGGTGAAGATCAGGATGGCCAGGCCGAACGAGGCCGCCAGCCCGATGTCCAGCACCCAGGCCGGCATCGGCAGGATCATCATCGCGATCACCGCCAGCAGCGCCAACGCCAGCAGCACCGTCGGCTGGTAGAGCTGCCGCAGATCGATCGTCGCCATCATCGCGGCTCTCCTCTGGGCCGCGCCGGCGCCGCGGCCTTGCCGCGCGGACCGGCCGCGGCTCGCCCTCGCCCGCGACGGTCGCCGCTCGCCGGACCTGTTCGAACCTCGGTCATCGCACGACCGGCCTCAGCAAAGGGCCGGCGCGGCGCAGCAGGCCTCGGCCGCGCGGCCCGGACTCGTTCATCGGCACCAGCGCCGCATCCGCCGCCGCGAGGCCCAGGAGCAGGAGGGTCACCCCGCCCCGGCCATGCACCGCGATCCGCCGGTCCTCGCGCGCCGTTCCAGGCTCCGGCCGGGCTTCTACACCGCCGGCGAAGACCGGCGCGTTGGGCCGCAGCTCAGGCCGCCGCGCCCCGGGGGCCTGCAGCTCCGCCAGGATCGCCAGAACCCGGCCGCGATAACGCGACGCCAGCTCGGGCGTGCGCGAGTGGTAGAGGCCCGCGGCCGCCTCCCAGGACCCGGTCTCCTCGCGCAGCTCGCGCAGGAAGCGGGCGGCGTAGAGGGCGTTGGTCTCCGGATCGATCATCTCCTGCAGCGAGGCGAAGGCCTCGCCGTGCCAGAGGTGGTTCACCTGAAAGCAGCCCAGGTCGAAGCTGCGGGCGCCGGCGCGGCGCCGGCGCTCCACCCAATCCAGCAGATCGGCCGGGGAGGCGAACCAGCGCCCCTCGCCCTCCATGTTCACCGTCCAGGGCCAGGGCCGCGCTTCGCCCCCCAAGGCCGTCCCGGTCTCCGCCAAGGCGATGGCCCGCAAAAGGCCCAAGGGCGCGCCCGAGGCCGCCGCCGCGCGGATCGCCGCCGATTCGCACCGATCCGAGAGCGCGCCCGCCCGCTCCGCCGGCAAAGCGTCGGGACCCGGCGCGGCGCGCGCCGACGGCGGCGCCGCGAGCGCGGC